>JAJYKH010000071.1 GCA_021788685.1 Deltaproteobacteria bacterium
TGCTTGCCCGGCAGGTCGGGGTGCCGGCCATCGTGGTGTTCCTCAACAAGTGCGACATGGTGGACGACCCGGAGCTGATCGAGCTGGTGGACATGGAGCTGCGGGAGCTGCTCTCGAAATACGAGTTTCCCGGCGACGACACCCCGATCATCCAAGGGAGCGCGCTGAAAGCCTTGGAGAACCCGGAGGACCCGGCGGCTGCCAAGTGCATCTGGGACCTGATGGCGGCCTGCGACAGTTTCATTCCCGAGCCGAAGCGCGATATCGACAAGCCCTTCCTGATGCCGGTCGAGGACGTGTTCTCCATTTCCGGCCGCGGCACGGTGGCCACGGGCCGGATCGAGCGTGGGATCGTGAAGGTGGGTGACGAGGTGGAGATCATCGGGATCCGGCCCACGGCGAAGACCACAATCACCGGGGTGGAGATGTTTCGGAAGGTGCTGGACCAGGGGCAGGCGGGCGACAACGTCGGCGTGCTGCTGCGGGGCACCAAGCGGGAGGAGATCGAGCGGGGGCAGGTGCTGGCGAAGCCGGGCAGCATCACGCCGCACACCAAGTTCAAGGCGGAGTGCTACATTCTGTCGAAGGAAGAGGGTGGCCGCCACACCCCGTTTTTCAACGGCTACCGGCCGCAGTTTTACTTCCGGACCACGGACGTGACCGGGATCGTGAGCCTGCCGGAGGGGGTGGAGATGGTGATGCCGGGCGACAACGTGACCATCGACGCGGCCCTGATCACCCCCATCGCCATGGAAAAGGAGCTGCGGTTCGCCATCCGGGAAGGCGGGCGGACGGTCGGCGCCGGCGTTATCAGCGAAATCAAAGAATAAGGCAGAATATCTCTGAGCGAAAGGGTAAGCCATGCGAGACATCATCACGCTCGGTTGCGCGGAGTGCAAACGCCGCAACTACTCGACCACCAAGAACAAGAGAAGCACTCCGCAGAAGCTTGAGTTCAAGAAATTCTGCCCCTTTTGCCGGAAGCATACCCTGCACAAGGAAACCAAATGACCTAACGGCATAGGCCAGTAGCTCCAACGGTAGAGCATCGGACTCCAAATCCGAGGGCTGGGGGTTCGAATCCCTCCTGGCCTGCCAATCTGTCCAGCAACTTCGTCTTTGTCACGGCAAAGACGAAGTTCTGTTTTGGGTAGGCAGGGGACAATGCAACCGAAGCCAAACGAGGGACAGGTCCGGGAATGAGCAGCAAGGACGCCGAAATCGCGAGCAAAAAGAAGGGACCGGACGCGGAGGCCAAACAACCGTCCAAATTCAGCCCCGCCCAGATCAAGCAGTTTGCCGGCGAAGTGAAGACCGAATTCGGGAAGATCGGGTGGCCGGACAAGAAGCATACCATGGGCTCGACGGTGGTGGTCGTGGTGCTGGTGATCATCATTTCGTTTTATCTCGGCGCGGTCGATCTCGTTTTGGGCAAGATCGTCAGCTCCATTCTCGGCTAGCTAACAACCAAGCGAGGGCGTATTCGACCCATGGCACGGAGATGGTACATCATCCACACCTACTCGGGATTTGAGGAGAAGGTCAAGACCACACTCCAGGAGCGGATCAAGGCCGCCGGTCAGGAGGAGCTGTTTGGGGAGGTTCTGGTGCCCACCGAGCAGGTGGTGGAGATGATCAAGGGCTCCAAGAAGACCTCGTCCCGCAAGTTTTTTCCCGGGTACATCCTCCTCAACATGGAGCTGAATGAGGAAACCTGGCACACGGTGCGCGGCACCCCGAAGGTGACCGGGTTCGTGGGCAACGATCTCCATCCCGAGCCGCTCTCCGATGACGATGCGATGAAGATCATCGGCCGCATCAAAGACGGGGCCTTGAAGCCCAAACCCAAGGTGAGCTTCGAGGAAGGCGATCAGGTGCGGGTCATCGACGGGCCTTTCTCCAATTTTCAGGGGGTGGTCGACAAGGTTTTCCCGGACAAGGGCAGGGTCCGGGTCATGGTGAGCATCTTCGGGCGCGAAACCCCGGTTGAGCTCGAATTCATCCAAGTCACCAAGGGATAGATTCAGGAATTGAAAATTGTTTGCTCGACGAGTGTCGAGGGGCGCAAATTCTTTTGCCCAGGCGACATCGCAATCGGGCGAAATGACGTTTCTGACGACAGCAAGAGCGTTCAGATCACGAAAGGGAGCGGGCAATGGCCAAGAAAATCACAGGATACATTAAGCTGCAGATTCCAGCCGGCAAGGCGAACCCTTCGCCCCCGGTTGGACCGGCCCTCGGTCAGCACGGGGTCAACATCATGGAATTCTGCAAGGCGTTCAATGCCCGGACCCAGAACCTGGGCGACATGATCACACCGGTGGTGATCACCGTCTATGCCGACCGGTCCTTCTCCTTCATCACCAAGACGCCGCCGGCTTCCGTCCTGCTGCTGAAGGCGGTGGGCGCCCAGAAGGGCTCCAGCAATCCCAAGAAGGACAGGATTGCGAAGATCACCAGGGACAAGATCCGGGAGATCGCCCAGCACAAGCTGCCCGACCTGAACGCCGACGATATCGATGCGGCGATGCGGATCGTCGAAGGCACGGCGCGGAGCTGCGGCATTACCGTTGTGGACTGATACCATTTCTGCAGATCCCGGCCACGCGCGGGGGAAGCGGGCAGAGAGCGACTGACAGGCAATTTTGGAGAAGAGCCATGGCGACAAGAGGAAAAAATTACAAAGGGAAGACCGCGGGCATTGATTTTGGCAAGACGTTCCTGCTCGATGAGGCACTGGATTTGGCCCTGAAATGCACCTATGCCAAATTCGACGAGTCCATGGACATCGCCGTCCGCCTCGGGGTCGATCCGCGGCATGCCGATCAGAACGTGCGCACCAGCGTCGTCCTGCCCAACGGCACCGGCAAGACCGAGCGGGTGCTGGTGTTCGCGCAGGGCCCCAAAATCCAGGAGGCGCTCGACGCGGGCGCCGACTACGCGGGTGGCGACGACTATGTGGAGAAGATCAAGGGCGGCTGGCTGGAATTCGAACGGACCATCGCCACCCCCGACATGATGGCCACGGTCGGCAAGATCGGCCGGGTCCTCGGGCCGCGGGGGCTGATGCCCAATGCCAAGCTGGGCACGGTGACCTTCGACGTGGCCCGGATGGTTCAGCAGATCAAATCCGGCAAGGTCGACTTCAAGGTCGACAAGGCCGGGGTGGTGCATTCCCTGGTGGGCAAGGCCTCTTTCGGCTCCACCAAGCTCAGGGAAAACATCCTCGCCTTCATGGACAAGATCATGGCGGTGAAGCCCTCCACCAGCAAGGGCATTTATTTGAAGGGCGTCTACATCTCCACCACCATGGGGCCGGGCTTCAAGCTCGATCCCGCGGAATTGTCCACCTTGATCAAGAAAGCGGCGTAACGAAGTGTGATTTTTAAAGGATTTATTGATTTCACTTTCAAATCTCACTTTCTAAAATCAAAAATAACAAGCAGTATTGAGTCGAAGACAGCAGGTAGGATCGCTTTAATCAGCTTCCCGCTGGCCTGCCGAGACGGTTGCGCAGCAGTTCTGAAGCGAGTCATTTCATTTCAGACGCTGGTGTTTGGTCACACATGTCGAACCGTTCTCCCGAGGGAGCCATCCCAGGAGCTGGTCACCTTTCCTGCACCCGGCCTCGACTGCTTTTGACATACAGGGTCAACACGAAAAGGAGGCGGAATCATTGAATCGGGAAGAAAAGGCATCAGTCGTTCAGGAGCTGAGTGACAAGATCGCCAGGGCGAAAATCGCCATCGTCACCGATTACCGTGGCCTCACGGTAAACAAGATGCAGGATCTCCGGCGGCAGCTCAAGCAGAGCAACGCCGAGATCAAAGTGGCCAAGAACACACTGCTGAGCAGAGCGGTCCAGGGGACGCCTTTCGAGGTGATCCAGGAGCAGTTGCAGGGAACTACGGCCTTGACGGTTTCCTATGCTGATCCGGTATCCTCGGCCAAGATCGTCACCGAGTTTGCCAAAGAAAATCCACAGCTGGTCATCAGGTCCGCTGCCCTCGGTGGCAAGCGGCTGACCTCTGAGGATTTGGTGGCCCTCTCCAAACTGCCCAGCAAGGAGATTCTGCTCGGCCAGATGCTGTCGGTGATGCTGGCTGTGCCCACCGGCTTTGTCCGGGCACTCAATGGCGTTCCTCAGAAAATGGTCTATCTGCTGCAGGCCCTGAAGGATCAGAAGGGCCAGGCACAGGCGTAAGACGAGCAATCATCAATCTGCCAGGAGGTTATGACAATGGCTGTGACCAAACAGGATGTTGTGGATTTCATCGCGAACATGAGCGTGCTCGAGCTCTCCGAGCTGGTGAAGGAGCTCGAGCAGAAGTTCGGCGTTTCCGCCGCCGCGCCGGTGGCCATCGCCGCCGGCGGTCCCGCCGCAGGTGGCGAGGCTGCGGCCCCGGCTGAGGAGAAGACGGAGTTCAATGTCATTCTCGCCTCGGGCGGTGACAAGAAGATCCAGGTGATCAAGGAAGTGCGCGCCATCACCTCCCTCGGCCTGAAAGAGGCCAAGGACATGGTGGAGGGCGCTCCCCAGACCCTGAAAGAAGGCGTTTCCAAGGCCGAGGCCGAGGAGATCAAAAAGAAGATCGAAGCCGCCGGCGGCACCGTGGAGATCAAGTAACTGCAGGCGATTATCGCGGTTGTATTCTATCACCGAATTTTACCCCGGGCCGACTCCGTTCGGCCCGGGGCCAATTCACCGCAGGACGCTACAGGGGCAAAACCCCGGTAGCGTTGCTGCGTTCTTGTGCCGGAGCGGTGGGCCGCTGATGCGTCGGGCCGCTCCTTCCTAGCAAAAGATGAGATCGCCAACCATTGCGCGCGGCGCGACGACCTTCACATGCTAACCAGTGAGGCATGGCTGAATGAAGACAATCGAGAAAGTCAGAAAGAGTTTTGCGAAAACTAAAAAGGTCATCGAGAAGCCTCACCTCATCGAGATGCAGCGCCTGTCGTTCGAGCGCTTTCTCCAGGCGGACGTCGATCCTGACGACCGGGAGGACATCGGCCTGCAGGGAATCTTCAAGAGCGTCTTTCCCATCCAGGATTTCAATGGGGCCTGCTCGCTCGAGTTCGTCCGGTACAACTTCGGCGAGCCCAAGTATTCGGTGGAGGAATGCGTCGAGCGCGGAATGACATTCGAGGTCCCGGTCAAGATCACCGTCCGCCTGGTCTCCTACGATACCGACCCTGACACCGGGGTGCAGAATATCCGCGATATCAAGGAGCAGTCGGTCTATCTCGGCTCCATTCCCCTGATGACCCGCACCGGCGTCTTCGTCATCAACGGCACGGAGCGGGTGATCGTGAGCCAGCTCCAGCGCTCTCCCGGCCTGTTCTATGATCACGACGGCGGCAAGACCCATGCCGGCGGCAAGCTGCTCTACTCCGCCCGCATCATTCCCGTGCGGGGCTCCTGGATCGATTTTGAGTTCGATGCCAAGGACATCCTTTACGTCCGCATCGACCGGCGGCGCAAGTTTCCGGTAACCACCCTGCTGAAGGCCCTGGGCTACACCGCCGAGGACCTGCTCCGCTACTTCTATGTTACCGACAAGATCCTCATCGAGGGAGGCGCCTTCAAGCGGCATTTCGATCCGGAGGTCATCGTGGGCCAGCGCGCCCCCTATGACCTGATCGACCCCGCCACCGGAGATGTCATTGCCAAGAAGAACCGCAAAATCGGCAAGGCCCTTGCCAAACGGCTGCAGGAGACGGGGATCGAGCATCTCACCGTCGAGGCCGAGGACCTGCTCAACAAGTTCGTCACCCACGACGTGGTCCACCCCGAGACGGGCGAGGTCATCCTGCCGATCAATGAGGAGATCACCCAGTCGGTCCTCGAGGCCATCGTCGAGGCGAAGGTCCCTGCCGTCGAGCTGCTCTACATCGACGGGGTGAAGTATTCCGATTCCTTCCGCAAGACCCTGGCCCTCGACAAGGTGGCGAGCACCGAAGAGGCCCTGGTCGAGATCTACCGGCGGCTGCGGCCGAGCAGCCCTCCCACCATGGAAGTGGCGACCTCCTTCTTTGACAATCTTTTCTTCAGTCCCGACACCTACGACCTCTCCGAGGTGGGGCGGTTCAAGATCAACGCCAAGCTGAAGCTCGACACCGACATCGAGCAGCGCACCCTCACCAAAGATGACATCATGGGGGCGGTGCGTTACCTGGTGCGGCTGAAAGACGAGCAGGGGCCCATCGACGACATCGACCACCTGGGGAACCGGCGGGTGCGGACAGTGGGCGAGCTGGTGGAAAACCAGTACCGCATGGGTCTGGTGCGCATGGAGCGGGCCATCCGGGAGCGGATGAGCCTTCAGGAAGTGGAGACCCTCATGCCCCACGATCTGATCAACCCCAAGCCGATCACCTCGGCCATCAAGGAGTTTTTCGGCACCAGCCAGCTCTCCCAGTTCATGGACCAGACCAACCCGCTTTCCGAGGTCACCCACAAGCGGCGCCTGAGCGCCCTCGGGCCGGGCGGCCTTTCTCGGGAACGGGCCGGCTTCGAGGTGCGGGACGTGCACCCCACCCACTACGGCCGCATCTGCCCGGTCGAGACCCCGGAAGGTCCCAACATCGGGCTCATCGTGTCGCTCGCCACCTATGCCCGGGTCAACCAGTACGGGTTCATCGAAACGCCGTATCGGCAGATCAGCGGCCGCAAGGTCACCGACGAAGTGGTGTTCATGAGCGCCCTCGATGAGGGCGACCACATCATCGCCCCGGCCAAGACGGAGCTCGACGCCAAGAACCGGATTGTGGCCGATACCCTCATCGCCCGGCAGCGGGGGGAGGTGCTGATCGCCTCCGGCGACGACGTCACCCATGTGGACGTCTCCCCCAACCAGCTGGTGAGCGTGGCCGCCTCCCTGGTGCCGTTCCTGGAAAACGACGACGCCAACCGGGCCCTCATGGGCTCCAACATGCAGCGGCAGGGGGTGCCGCTGCTCCGCCCCTCAGCGCCCCTCATTGGCACCGGCCTCGAAGCTGCGGTGGCCAGGGATTCGGGGGTCTGCCTGCTCGCGGGCGGCGACGGCGTCGTGGAGGAGTCGGATGCCAACCGGGTGGTGGTCCGCTACGAGGAGCCGGGAACCGACGGCTTCACTACCGGGGTGGCCGTCTACCGGCTGGACAAGTACCGCAAATCGAACCAGAACACCTGCTTCAACCAGCGGCCGATCGTGACTCCCGGCCAGCGGGTGACCAAGGGCCAGATCCTCGCCGACGGCCCGGGCACCGATCGGGGCGAGCTGGCCCTGGGCAAGAACGTGACCATCGCCTTCATGCCCTGGCGCGGTTTCAACTTCGAAGATTCCATCCTATTGAGCGAGCGGATGCTCAAGGAGGACACCTACACCTCCATCCACATCGAAGTGTTCGAGACCCTGGCCCGGGACACGAAGCTCGGCAAGGAGGAGATCACCCGCGACATCCCCAACGTGAGCGAAGAGGCCCTGCGTAACCTCGATGAGAGCGGCATCGTCCGCATTGGCGCCGAGGTGAAGCCCGGGGATACCCTGGTGGGCAAGGTCACCCCCAAGGGCGAAACCCAGCTCTCCCCCGAGGAGAAGCTCCTGCGGGCCATCTTCGGCGAGAAGGCGGGCGACGTCAAGGACACCTCGCTGCGGGTGCCGCCCGGCATCGAGGGGGTGGTGATCGACGCCAAGGTCTTCTCCCGCAAGGGCGTGGAAAAGGACGAGCGGTCGCTTGCCATCGAGGAGATGGAGATCGGCATCCTCCAGCGGGACATGGAGGACGAGATCAGCTCCCTCAAGAAGGGGGTGCGCAGCCGTTTGGCCGACCTGATCGAAGGCAAGAAGGCGGAATCGGCCGTGCTCGGCAGGGACGGCTCCGTGCTCGTGGAAAAGGGAAAGAAGATCACCCGCGCCGCCATGGAGAAGATGTCGCTCTCGTCCATCCGCATGATGGAATTCAGCGGCCGCGACAAGCTCGAGGGTGAAATGGCCCTCCTGTTCGAGCGGTTCGAGAGCCAGCAGCAGATGGTCCGTGACCAGTACGAGGCGCGCATCGGCCGCCGGCGGAAGGGCGATGATCTGCCGCCCGGGGTCATCAAGATGGTCAAGGTCTATGTGGCCACCAAGCGCAAGCTCTCGGTGGGCGACAAGATGGCGGGCCGCCACGGCAACAAGGGCGTGGTTTCCCGCATCCTGCCCGAGGAGGACATGCCTTATTTCGAGGACGGCACCCCGGTGGACGTGGTGCTCAACCCCTTGGGCGTCCCCTCCCGGATGAACGTGGGGCAGGTGCTGGAGGTCCATTTGGGGCGGGCCGCCCGCAAGCTCGGCGAGCAGATGGAGCAGCTGGCCCGGAAACGGGACCTGGCCGCCGTCCGCAAGAAGCTGCAGGCCGTCTACTCCAAGGAGGAGTACCAGGAGATGACCGCCGGCCTCGCCGAGGACGACCTGCTCACCATCGCCGACAACCTGCGGGAGGGCGTGCCCGTGGCCACCCCGGTTTTCGACGGCGCCAACGAGGGCGAGATCCGGAGCATGCTCGTGGAGGCGGGGCTCGACGAGGTGGGGCAGTCCACCCTCTACGACGGCCTCACCGGCGAGAAGTTCGACAACCAGGTGACCGTGGGCACTATGTATATCATGAAGCTCCACCACTTGGTGGATGACAAGATCCATGCCCGCTCCACCGGCCCCTATTCGCTGGTGACCCAGCAGCCCCTGGGCGGCAAGGCCCAATTCGGCGGCCAGCGGCTCGGGGAGATGGAGGTCTGGGCCATGGAGGCCTACGGCGCGGCTTACACGCTCAAGGAATTCCTCACCGTGAAGTCGGACGACGTCTCCGGCCGCACCAAGATGTATGAGCGCATCGTCAAGGGGAACAACTTCCTGGAGGCGGGGCTACCCGAATCCTTCCACGTCCTCATCAAGGAGCTCCAGGGGCTGTGCCTCGATATGGAGCTCATTGAAGAATAGCTCGTGTCAGAAAGCGGCCTTTTCGCCCGATTGCAGCTTTGCTCGGTTGCCGAAAAATGCTCGCGTACGGGCGTACGCTCCGTTTTTCGACTCCCTCGCGCCTTGCACTCGAACGAAACTGCTCGTTTCTGTAGACTTTATATAGATCGCAAGTGAACTGGCCCGCTAGGCCATTCGCTTTCACCCATTCGGAAAGGAGACGCTGGTGGAAGAATTATTCAGCTTCTTTGCCAAAGCCAAGGCACCGGTCAACTTCAAGTCCGTTCGCATATCGCTCGCCTCCCCGGAGAAGATCATCGACTGGTCCCACGGCGAGGTGAAAAAACCGGAAACCATCAATTACCGCACCTTCAAACCGGAGCGGGAAGGATTGTTCTGCGCCAAAATCTTCGGGCCGGTGAAGGACTACGAGTGCAACTGCGGCAAGTACAAGCGCATGAAGCACCGCGGCGTGGTCTGCGAGAAGTGCGGCGTCGAGGTCATCCAGTCCAAGGTCCGTCGGGAGCGGCTCGGCCACATCAGCCTGGCCGCCCCGGTGGCCCACATCTGGTTCCTGAAGAGCCTGCCGAGCAAGATTGGCAACCTGCTCGACATGACCCTCAAGGAGCTGGAGAAGATCCTCTATTTCGAGTCGTACGTGGTGGTGAAGTCGGACGAGCCCTCTCTCCCGGCGGGCACCCTTTTGAATGAAGAGCGCTACCGGCAGGTGCTCGAGGAGCTCCCCGGCAAGTTCACCGTGGGTATCGGGGCCCAGGCGATCAAGGAGCGGCTCGCTTCGCTCGACCTGAGCTCCATCTCGATCGAGCTCCGCGAGGAGATGCGCAAGACCGGCTCCGAGGCCAAGCGGCGGAAGCTTGCCAAGCGGCTCAAGGTGGTGGAAGCCTTCCGGGATTCGGGCAACCGCCCGGAGTGGATGATCCTCGACGTCATCCCGGTGCTGCCGCCCGACCTGCGGCCCCTGGTGCCGCTCGAAGGCGGCAGGTTCGCCACCTCCGACCTGAACGATCTCTACCGGCGGGTGATCAACCGGAACAACCGGCTGAAGCGGCTCCTCGAGCTCGACGCGCCCGAGATCATCATCCGCAACGAAAAGCGCATGCTGCAGGAAGCGGTGGACGTCCTCTTCGACAACGGCCGCCGGGGCAAGGTGATCACCGGTCCCAACAAGCGGCCGCTCAAGTCGCTCGCCGACATGCTCAAGGGCAAGCAGGGCCGGTTCCGCCAGAACCTGCTCGGCAAGCGTGTCGACTATTCCGGCCGGACGGTCATCGTGGTGGGGCCCCACCTGCGGCTCCACCAGTGCGGCCTGCCCAAGAAGATGGCCCTCGAGCTCTTCAAGCCGTTCATCTACAACAAGCTCGAGACCATGGGGTATGTCACCACCATCAAGAGCGCTCGCAAGATGGTGGAAAAAGGGACCAAGGAAGTCTGGGACGTGCTCGAAGATGTGGTCCGGGAGTACCCGATTGTCCTTAACCGGGCGCCTACCCTGCACCGCCTGGGCATGCAGGCGTTCGAGCCGGTGCTCATCGAGGGCAAGGCCATCCAGCTTCACCCGCTGGTCTGTGCCGCCTTCAACGCCGACTTCGAAGATCGGA
>JAJYKH010000072.1 GCA_021788685.1 Deltaproteobacteria bacterium
GGCTGGCCAACTACTGGGGATACAACACCATCGGCTACTTCGCGCCGGAAGCGAGCTATTCCAGCATGGGGAGCCGCGGCGAGCAGGTCCTCGAGCTCAAGAAGATGGTAAAGGCGCTGCACCGGGCCGGCATCGAGGTCATTCTGGATGTGGTTTACAACCATACGGCGGAGGGCAACCAGCTCGGCCCCACCCTCAGCTTCCGGGGAGTCGACAACGGCTCCTACTACTTGTTGAGTCCCGAGAGCCCGCGCTACTACATGGATTTCACCGGTACCGGCAACAGCCTGCGGATGGAGCATCCCCACGTGATCCAGCTCATCATGGACAGTCTCCGCTATTGGGTGGTCGACATGCACGTGGACGGCTTCCGGTTCGACCTGGCCTCGACCCTCGCCCGGCAGCTTTACGAAGTTAACCTTCTGGGCACCTTTTTCCAGATCATCCAGCAGGACCCGGTCCTCTCCCAGGTGAAGCTCATCGCCGAGCCCTGGGACGTGGGCGACGGCGGCTACCAAGTCGGCAAGTTCCCGCCGCTGTGGACGGAATGGAACGGCCGTTTCCGGGACACCATGCGCTCTTTCTGGAAGGGGGACGCGGGCAAGCTGCCCGAGCTGGGCTACCGGCTCACCGGGTCTAGTGACCTGTACCACGACACCGGCCGTAAGCCGTACGCGAGCATCAACTTCATCACCGCCCACGACGGCTTCACCCTCCGGGACCTGGTGAGCTACAACCAGAAACACAACGAGGCCAACAAGGACGACAACCGGGACGGCACCGACGACAACCGGAGCTGGAACTGCGGGGCGGAGGGACCGACCGAAGACAAGGCGATCAATGAGCTCAGGCTGCGCCAGCAGAAGAACCTGCTGGCGGGCCTCTTCTTTTCCCAGGGTGTGCCCATGCTCCTGGGCGGCGACGAGCTCGGCCGCACCAAGGGCGGCAACAACAATTCCTATTGCCAGGACAACGAGGTCAGCTGGCTCGACTGGCGGCTCGACGACGCCGGCAGGGAGCTGCTCGCCTTCACCCGCCGGGTCATCAGCATCCGGAAAACGCACCCCGTCTTCCGGCGGCGCAAGTTTTTCCAGGGCAGGAAGATCAGCGGCCTGGACGTGAAGGACATCGCCTGGCTGCGGCCGGATGGCCAGGAGATGAGCGAGGAGGACTGGCAGGGGGCCGACGTCCTCACGGTGGGCGTGATCCTCGCGGGCGACGCCATTGCCGAGAAAGGGACCAATGGGCAGCCCATCACCGACGACACCTTTCTCCTCCTGCTCAATGCCTGTCACGAGGAGAGCCAGTTCCGGCTGCCGGGCCAGGGAAGCTCCTGGGAGCTCCTTCTCGACACCACCCGGCCGGCCACGGCCAAACCGATGGTGCAGCGCCGGAAAAGCTTTCTCCTGGCGCCCCGATCCTTCGCCCTCCTGCGGGAACGACCGGAGCGGCCCGGAAGGAAGGCACCCCCTCTAGACCGGATTGAAGCATCGGGTCAGGGGAGCGGCAGGGGGAGGGCGATTCCTATGGTTTGCCATAAATCCTGACCACCGGTGGAAGCAGCGACGCCTGGGTGGAGATGCTGAAGGGCCAGCACACCATTTTCGTTTGACTTTTTTTAAAAAGCCGTGATACCAATATCCCATGGGTCGGACCAGTACCTTCATTTCCCAACCGGCATGGACGTTCAGGTCAGCGGGGGGACCCTTGATCCCCACCTGTTTTTCCGATGCAAGAAGCGCTCACCGTGGTTGATTCTCATCTCTCACGTCCCCTTTCTGGAAAGGAGAAGGCAACGATGAAAAGGAAAATCGCTCTTGGTTGTATCCTCGGAGTCTTGGTGGGAACGGCCGGTGCGGCCTCCGCCGACATCCTCACGAGCTGGAACGGAACCGACTACGCCATAGTCACCCAATGGCACGGCACCTGGGACCAGGCGCGGGAGATGGCCCTCGCCAAAGGGTGGGACCTGGCCGCGGTCACCAGCCAGGCAGAACAGAATTTCCTGGTCTCGGTGCTCGACAACAACCATCTCAGTGGCGAATTCTGGCTCGGAGGCCGCCAGACCGGCACCAATCTTGCCCCCGACCAAGGCTGGCAGTGGGTGACCGGCGAGGATTCGAGTTACACTTCCTGGGCCAAAGGCGAGCCGAACGATTGGCACGGGATCAACGAACGTTATCTCGGCATGCTGGGCAGCCACGACTGGAATTGGAACGATGAGCACGCCAATTCCAACATCACCGGCTATGTGGCCGAAAGAACCGGTTCTCCCGCGCCCGTTCCCGAGCCCGCCAGCATGCTGCTGTTGTCCACCGGGCTCCTGGGGCTTGCCGGCCTGAGGCAACGGAAGGGAAGATAGCCTCCCCGCCAGAAGGGTGGAAAAAGCGGAGCGCACGCTCCGCTTTTTTTTTGTCTTCGCGTCTGCCGGCCGCGCCGCCAGCGATTGTTTCATACTGCTGGCCCGCTGATTCGATTGGCCTCAGAGCGGTTGCCAGTTCCGACCCGGGAGGGTATGATCACCCGTCTGCCGAAGACCTGACCTGTGATGTAACCGGTCACGGGGCATCGGATCGCCGAGACGACTCCTGCCTCATTTTCGTAGCGATAACAGGTGCCGGAGATGCTAGCGATTAGCGTCGGCAGCAGGTCCGACAAAGCGGACTGTGAGGCTGTATCGGGTACGCGAACAGGCCGCTGACAAAGCAGATTCGGTGCCTGTGATCGCTTACATTGTGATCACACCAAGGGGGATGCCATGGCCGAGACAATTGAGGATTTGACCATCAATTACGAGGACGAAGAAGGAAAGCTGGTCGTCAAGGAGCTGACCAAGGAGATCCTGACCCGGGGCAGCTGGTCCACCATCATGTTTCTCTATCAGGATTACGACCCCAAGACCGGCGACTACAGCGAGCCCAAGATCACCATCCGCCGCTATCGCAAAAGCGGCGGCCAATTCCGGCAGCAGAGCAAGTTCAACATCTCCGGGCAGAAACAGGCCCTGCAGATCAGCGATATCATCCGGAAGTGGTATGGTGGGCAGGAATAAGGCGATCAGCAGTCAGCGTTCAGCAGAGGCAGGTTGAAATTTTTTCGGGTGCTGAATGGGAGGGTTGCGGTGGTGGAGGCTGGCGGCCCGCTCAGGAGCCGTCTCGTGGCTCCGATGCCTCTGTGATCGGTTAGCTCAGGATGGCTCGTCCTCTTCGCTCTCGTACGGCGGCCAGATCTTGCTGATGAAGTTTCGCCACCAGCTTTTCTGACTGCGGCGTTTTTCGTGGGCCAGCTTCTTCAGGCGGCCAATCTCCTTACGGTCGGTCCCGGGCAGGAACTCCACCCCGATGTGGAAGGGCATGGTTTCGTCGCAGAGGACCCGGTCGAAACCGATCGGCCGCACCGGCACGGACACCACCTCCCCGTTTTCGGCGTCTGCCTCGATGAAGAGAACTTGGTTGGGATGGTGATCGCGGGCGGAATAAAAGAGGTGGTGATTGCCGAAACGGATCTGGGGGGTGATCAGGCTGGCGCCGTAGGTGGAAACATCATGGAGGCGCGCCGGGGCGGGCCCCGCCAGGAGCGCCCCGCTGAAGCCGTCACGCAGATTCACCGATACGGTGAGATCACAAGCGATTCGGTTTTCGCGGCGCTTTTCGATCATGGCCCCACTGCAGGTTGGCGAGATACCAGGATCCGTGAGCCCGTCCGTCCGCGCGCCAGATACGCGAAGGCGACCATTCGATTATAGTTGGCTATATCGAATGGTTGCCGACAAAGGAAATGGCGTGCGGACGAACGCCCCGAAGGGCGACGGATGAAACTCTAGCTCCACATAAACTCATCAAGATCGATCGACTCACGTCGTCACGGATTCAGGAGAAAGCTGTCTTCTTCAGCCCGGACAGCGCCATCTAGCGCTACACTACTATCGTAGCAAACTTGTGTCAAAAAAAATATCCAAGTCCACCGCCCACTTCGAATGGACCGGCGGCAAGGAGGTTGGGGGCAACGGCAAAGGCAGAGTCCGGCTCGGCGGATGCGTTGCGCTACGAGTGATTCAGATCACATCGCAATCCCCATTTTTGCGTCATCGGCGCCGAGGGGGTCGAGGCTCTTTGGGCTCATCAGGACTGTCGACACATGGCGATACCCTCGGTTCGGTGAAAGCCATGGGCGGTTTCCTGGCCGTCTCTGCCAAGCCGCTTTTGAGATCACAGTGGAGAACGCTCGAAAGATCCTGAACCGATTACCAGAAAAATCCTGGCCTTTCGAGAGAGAAGATTCGTACCATATTGAAATTCACCCAAAAAACGAAACACCGCCGCCATTCTCAGCCCTCCCCCGAAGCCTTTGCCTTCCCCTCCCCGGCCGTGATAGCATCGAAGAAAGCCAGAGCGCTTCAGCCGTCCGGCGATCGCGCCCGTGAAGACTGCCGGCCCTCGCAAAAAGCTGCTCACCCGCGGGCCTCTTCTGCAACGAACGTTTTCCCCCGTTCCCGCCCGCCGCGTGCAGAGCTTGGCCGGGACCATCGATGCGAAGGTATCCTCCGCGGGCAAACGCAACCCATTTCCATCTCCGAAAAGAAAGCCGGACAGGTCTATCCGCGACCCGTTGCGCGGCTGAAGAGAACCATGAAGGAGCACTGCTGATTCGGTCGCCCCGGCCCCCGGTGTGGCCGGGCGCCCCCGGAACGGCTTCTCGGGTCTCCCGCCGTCAGAAGGCAGCCCCGGCGGAGGCTCGGAGAAGACTCACCCACCACAAGGAGGTTTTCGTATGAAGACGAGAATTGCTCTGTTGATGGCCATTTTTTTAGCCTTCGCGATCGCGCTTCCCGTTCATGCACGGACGACTTTCACCAAACACGACAAGGAATTCGCCACCAAGGCGGCCAGGGACAACCTCCTGGAAATCGAGCTCGGGAAGGTTGCCGAGCAACAGGCCCAGGCCCCGGAGGTGAAGGAATTCGGCACCATGATCGCGACGGACCACGGCAAGGCCAATGATGAGCTGAAGGAAATCGCCCAGCGGAAAAATCTCACCCTGCCGGCCGAATTGGGTCCCAAGGGCCGGAAAAAGGTGGACGAGCTGAAAAAGGAAACCGGCGCGAAATTCGACCGGATGTTCATGAAGGACATGGTGAAGGACCACACCAGTGATGTGAAGGCATTCAAGAAGGCCATTCCCAGGATCAAGGATCCCGAGCTGAAGACCTGGGCTGAAAACACCCTTTCCGGGATGAAGCAGCATCTCAAGAAGGCAAAGGCCACGGCCAAGCTGGTGAAAGCTGAAAAGTGATGGCGGTGCGGCCAGGCTTGCCTAACTGATACCTGAACCACAAAAGAGCGCCGGCTCGGATCCCCTCCAGGCCGGGGCAGGGCCATTTCCATGCCATTCGAGGAGAACGCCCTATGCCCATGACCGCTGATTGCACCCGAGAAGAGCTGCTCCGGGATTTCCGGCAGGCGCAGGCCGGCGGCGGCAGCCGCCTGGTGCGCATGCCCCGCCGGGCCGGAGGCGCCATGGAATTCGCCCGCTCGGTGGCCGCCGGCCTGCGCCGCCGGCCGCGGCGGCTCGACTGCCGGTTCCTGTACGATGCCAGGGGAAGCGAGCTGTACGAGCGCATCTGCGGCCAGCCGGAGTACTACCCCACCCGCACGGAGGCGGCGATCCTCGCCGCCTTCGCCACCGACATCTGCCGCGCCACCGGGCCGGTGACCCTCCTGGAGCTGGGCTCGGGCTCCTCGGCCAAGACCGGTCACCTGCTCGGGGCCTACGCCCGCGCCTACGGGCCGCTCCACTACGTGCCCGTGGACGTGAGCGAGAGCGCCCTCCGGCAGGCCGGCCATGCCATCGGGGGCCGCTATCCGGAGGTGCGGGTCACCGGCATCAACTCCACATACGAGGAGGCCTTCCACTTCGTCCCCACCGTCTCCCCGGCGCTGGTCCTGTTTTTGGGCAGCACCGTGGGCAACCTGGACGAGGAGGAAGCCGATGGTTTCTGGCAGGCCGTCTCGGGCCGCATGCAGGCGGGCGATTATTTCCTGCTCGGGATCGACCTGGTGAAGGACCCGGCGGTGATCGAGGCGGCCTACGACGACGAAGCCGGAGTCACCGCCGCCTTCACCCGGAACCTCTTTGCCCGCATGAACCGGGAGCTGGGGGCCGCCCTCGACCCCGATGCCATCGAGCACGTGGCCCGGTATCGGCCCGAGCGCGAGCGGATCGAGATCCACGCCCGGTTTACCCGGCCGCAGCGCATCGAGATCGCGCCGCTCGGTGAGTCGTTCGCCGTGGGCTGCGGGGAAGAGATCCTGGTCGAGATCAGCCGCAAGTTCCGGCTGCCGGCGCTGCCGGCCTATTTCCGCGGCCACGGCTTCCAGGTGCGGGAAACCTACACCGACGAGCGGGGGTGGTTCGCGCTGCTGCTGCTCCGGAAGGTTTGATCCCATGCTCAACGGCGATTCGCGGCAGGCCCGACGGAAAACAGCCGGGATGAAAACGGAAACCAGGGACGGGCTGTGCGGGATCTGCCCGGCCGGGTGCTGGGTGCGGGCCACCATCGAAGGGGGGCGGCTCGTTGGAGTCGAGCCGCTGCCGGGCCATCACCTGGGCACCATCTGCACCATCGGCCGCCACTCGCCGGAGATCGTCTACGATCCCCAGCGCCTCCGGTATCCGCTCCGCCGCACCGGCCCCAAGGGCGATTACGAATTCGCGCGCATCTCCTGGGACGACGCCTACGGCCTGATCGCCGAGCGGCTGCAGGCCATCAAGGCCGAGTCCGGGCCGGAGGCCGCCGCGGTCTACACCGGCCGGGGGAGCTTCGACATGGCCCTCTGCGATCTCTTTCAGCCCGCGGGGGTCGCGGTTTCCTCCGCGTCCTCCGTGCTCTTCCCCTTCGGCTCGCCCAATGCCCTCGGGGTGGGCGCCCTCTGCTACGTGTCGTTTGCCATGATCGCCCCCCACGTGACCATGGGCGAGATGGCCATCACCATGGACGTGGACCTCGAGCAGGCGGAGCTGATCGTCCTCTGGGGGGCGAACCCCGCCACCGATTCGCCGCCGCTCGCCCACGAGCAGATTCTGCGCGCCCGGGCACGGGGGGCGGAAGTGATCGCCATCGACCCCCGGCGGGGGGAGACCGCCCGCGAGGCGGGGGCGGAATGGATTCCCATCCGGCCGGGCACCGACGGCGCCCTGGCCCTGGGGCTCATCCAGGTGCTCCTCGAAGAGGAGCTGTACGATGAAAATTTCGCCCGCGACTGGACCGTGGGCTTCGAGGAGCTGGCCCGCCTGGCGCAGCACTACCGGCCGGAAACGGTGGAGGCGATCACCACCGTGCCGGCGGCAACGGTCCGGAGCCTTGCCCGCCGCCTGGCCCGGGCGCGGGGGGCGGCGCCGGTCATGTACACCGGCCTCGAATACTCCGACTCCGGGGTGCAGGCCATCCGGGCGGTGCTTGTCCTGTGGGCCTTGGCCGGCCAGCTCGACATGCCGGGAGGGCTCCTTTTCCGGATGAAGGAGAGCCTCTTCCCCCAGAACCGCTCCGGGCTCATCGCCAACCCCGATCCGAAGAAGGCCCTGGGCCGCGACCGCTTTCCGGTCTACAGCCTCTACCGGGGCGAGTCGCACGCCATCGCCCTCCCCCGCTCGGTGCTGGAGGGCGATCCCTACCGGGTGCGGGCCCTCATCATCCAGGGGGGGTCGCTCATCACCGCCTGGCCGGACCCGGCGCTGTGGCGGCGGACCCTGGGGGCGCTCGACTTCCTGGTCACCATCGACCGGTACCACACGGCGGACTCGGCCTACGCGGACCTGGTGCTGCCCGCGGCCACCGGCTACGAGACCACTTCCTTCATGCGCTACGGCCCCCTGTTCAAGATCCGGGAGAAACTGATCGAGCCCGTGGGCGAGGCCCGGAACGACTTCCTCATCATGGCGGGGGTGGCCGACTGCCTTGGGTACGGCCATCTCTACCCCCGGAGCGAGGAGGCGATGCTCCGCCATGGACTCGCCGGCAGCGGCTTCACCCTCGAAGAGGTGCGGACGGGCGGCGGTTCCGTCCGGCTTCCCGGGGCGATGATGGAATACCGGAAATGGGAGAAGGGGCGGCTGCGGCCGGACGGCCGGCCGGGGTTCGCCACCCCGAGCGGGAAATTCGAGATCGCCTCGTCGGTCCTCGCCGAGCACGGCTACGACCCCCTGCCGGTCTACACCGAGCCCGCCGAAGGGCCGCTCGGGAGCCCCGCCCTGGCCAGGGAATTCCCCCTGGTGCTCAACTCGGGGGCCCGCACTCCCTATGACTTCCGGAGCCAGCACCATGGGGTCAGGAAGCTCGCTGCCCGCCACCCGGAGCCCCTGGTCACCATGAATGCGGCCGATGCCGCGGCCCGGGGGATCGCGGACGGCGACCGGGTGTGGGTGGCCTCGCCCCGGGGGCGGGTCGCCATGCGCGCCCGGGTCACCGGGGACATCGCCTCCGGCACGGTGGACGCCGCCATGGGCGGGGGCGGTCCCCTGGGGCCTCCCGCCTGGCGGGAGGCCAACGTCAACGTCCTCACCGATCCGGAGCGCTACGACCCGATCTCCGGGTTTCCCATTTACAAGACCCTGCTCTGCCAGGTGGAAAAGACCGAGGACGGCCATGGGGCCGGGCCGCCGAAAGGCGATGCCGCCCCTGCCGAAGCCACTGCCCCGCTCCGGCCCGTGGCCCGCCCGGAGCGCCGGGTGTATCTGGACCACAACGCCACCACCCCCCTGGCCCCAGAGGCGCTTGCGGCCATGCTGCCCTTCTACCGGGAGGAGTGCGGGAACCCGTCGAGCATCCACGGCTTCGGCAGCCGGGCCCGCGGCCCGGTGGAGGCGGCCCGGCGGCAGCTCGCCCAGCTCCTCAACTGCACGGCCCGGCGGCTGATCTTCACCGCCGGCGGCTCGGAGGCGGACAACCTGGCCCTCAAGGGGGCCGCCCGCGCCCGGCGGGACCGGGGCCTTCACCTCGTCACCAGCGGGGTCGAGCATCCGGCCGTGCTCGCCTCCTGCCGGGCCCTGGCCCGGGAAGGCTTCGAGGTCACCATCCTGCCGGTGGGCGCTGACGGAACCGTCGAGCCGGAAACGCTCGCCGCCGCCCTGCGGCCGGACACCATCCTGGTCTCGGTCATGCTCGCCAACAACGAGACCGGGGCGGTGCAGCCCATCCGGGACCTGGCGCGAATCGCCCGCGAGGGTGGGGCCCTCTTCCACACCGACGCGGTGCAGGGTCTGGGCAAGATTCCCATCGACGTGGAGGAGCTGGGGGTGGACCTGATCTCGGTCTCCGCCCACAAGATCCACGGGCCTAAGGGAATGGGGGCGCTTTACGTGCGCCAGGGGGTCGTCATCGAGCCCCTGATCCACGGCGGCGGCCAGGAATGGGGGCTGCGGGCCGGCACCGAGAACGTGGCCGGCATCGTCGGCTTCGGCAAGGCCTGCGAGCTCGCCCAGCGGCGGCTGGCCGGGGGCGAGGCGGCGCGGCAGGCCCGGCTGCGGGACCGGCTGGCCGCGGGCGTCGCCGGCATCGTCCCCGGGGCGCGGGTGAACGGCGGCGAAGCGCCCCGGCTCCCCAACACCCTCAACATGGTCCTCCCCGGCATCCGGGGCGAGTCGCTGGTCCTGCTCATGGACCGCCACGGGATCGGTTTCTCCTCGGGCTCCGCCTGCAAGTCGGGGCGGCCGGAGCCCTCCCCCTCCCTGCTCGCCATGGGCCTGAGCCCGGAGGAGGCCCACTGCGCGGTCCGCTTCTCCCTGGGGCCGGGGAACAGCGACGAGGAGATCGATTATGTGCTCGCCGCCCTGAAAACGGCCCTGGCCGAGGCGCACAGCTCCATCCGGTTTGTGGGATGCAGATAGAGGCAATGAGCAATGGGCAATTAAGGGAAGTTCCATTCATTGTCCATTATCAATTATCAATTGAGGTATTGATATGGCCAAGATCGCAGCGATAGTCACGGACATGTTCGAAGACGTGGAATACACCAAGCCCGTGGCCGCCTTCCGGGGGAAGGGCCACCAGGTGATCAACGTCGGCCTCAAGGCCGGGGTGACGGTAAAGGGCAAGAGCGAAGGGACGCCGGTCCGCATCGACCGGGACGTGGAGGAGGTCGCCGTGGATGAGCTCGACGCCCTGTTCATCCCGGGGGGTTACTCGCCCGACAAGCTGCGGATCGACGAGGCGGCGGTCCAGTTTGCCAGGGAGTTCCTCGAAAGCGGCAAGCCGGTGCTCTCCATCTGCCACGGGCCCCAGCTCCTGATCACCGCCAACGCCCTCCGGGGCCGCAAGGTCACCGGCTACAAGTCGATCGTCCAGGACATCAAGAACGCGGGCGCCCAGTTCGTGGACCAGGAGGTGGTGGAGGACGGGAACCTGATCTCCAGCCGCGATCCCCACGACATCCCGGCCTTCATCGACGCCAGCCTCAAGAAGCTGGAGAAGGCGAAGGTGACGGCCTGATCCGCAAAC
>JAJYKH010000073.1 GCA_021788685.1 Deltaproteobacteria bacterium
GCCCGTCAGCTGTGCGCCCGCCTCGATCTGGGACCGGAGGCGATGGGCCGGGATTTCCGGGAGCTGGCCGGGTGCGGCGGCTCCTGGGGCGCTCTTCTCCTGGAGACGGTGAAAACCCGGAAGCCCGGTGAGCTCCTGCGGCAAGAGCACCCGGGAGAAGACCACCCCCGGGTGCTCTCCCTGTATGCCTCTCCGCTCATGCAGTCGCAGGGCCGTTTCGCGGGGGCGGTCCTGGTGATCCGGGACGAAACCCGGCTGGCGAGCCTGGAGCAGGCCTTGCAGGAAAAACGCTCGTATGGCCGGATCATCGGCATGAGCCGGAGCATGCAGGAGCTCTACGGCCTGCTCGACAATCTCGCCCATGTCCGGACCACCGTCCTCGTCACCGGCGAGACCGGCACCGGCAAGGAGCTGGTGGCCGAGGCCATCCATGAGCGGGGCGGTGGCAGCCGGCCCCTGGTCAAGGTCAATTGCGGCGCCCTTTCCGAAAGCCTCCTCGAAAGCGAGCTGTTCGGCCACGTCAAGGGGGCCTTCACCGGGGCGGTCCGCGACCAGGTCGGCCGCTTCCAGAAGGCGGACGGGGGCACCATTTTTCTCGACGAGATCGGCGACATCTCGCCCGCCGTCCAGCTCCGGCTGCTGCGGGTCTTGCAGGAAAAGGAGTTCGAGCGGGTCGGCGACTCCACCCCCGTCAAGGTGGACGTGCAGGTGGTTGCCGCCACCAACCGGGACCTCCGGGAAAAGATCCGGCTCGGCCAGTTCCGGGAAGACCTTTACTTCCGGCTCAACGTGGTGGAGGTGCGCATCCCGCCGTTGCGGGAGCGGCGGGAGGACATTCCCCTCCTGACCGCGCACTTTCTCGGCCAGCTCAATACCGCCTTCGACAAGCGCATCGAAGGGGTTTCGGACACGGTCCGCACCCTGTTCCTCGCCTACGACTGGCCGGGCAACGTGCGGGAGCTGAAGCACGCCATGGAGCACGCCTGCGTTCTCTGCCGGGGGCCCATCATCACCACGGAGCACCTGCCCGCGCTCCTTCGGGACTTCGGCCAGCGGACACCCGCCCCCCGGCCGGATGGCGACGAAGCCGCGGCAATCAGGGAGGCCATCGCCCGGTGCGGCGGCAACAAGGCCAAGGCGGCCAGGGTCCTGGGCATCAGCCGCCAGACCATCTACCGGAAGATGAAGGAGCTCGGCATCGCGGACGAGACAAGTGTAACATGACGCTTCTGTAACATGTGACACCCGGTCTTCCCCTCCGGGATTCCCTTCATTCCCCCTCTCCACCCGCCGTCCGGCGCGGAAACCGGAATTTCCGGTTTTCCCTTCTTCCGGCACGGTTCGTGTAATCGGTCCGCACCGAACCGCGGCCGCGCCGTCGGGCGCCTTTCCCCGGTGGACGGCCCGCCAGGACGGTTTCCCCCCTTTCGAGGAAAATCACGACATGAAGCATGCGAAGACGGGCGGCGAGCATGCCGGAAGGCGCCAATGTCCCTGGGTCAAGGCGCCTTTCGAGGAATGTTTCTGCAGGCGGATGAACAGCCTGAGCACCGAGGCGATCATCTACTACTGCGGCGGCAATTTTTCCGAATGCGAAATCTACCGGCGGCATCCGGCCCCGCCGCCCGGCCGGGAATGAAATCGGCGACGGCACGGCCCCGGAATCGTCGAGACCGCAGGAAGGTTTTAGGGAACTTCTCCTGGCCCGCGGCTGAGGAAGCGAAGGGGGACCGGCACCGGCGGCATCGTGCCGGGAGCGGCAGGTTGCGGTCTGACCCTGACGGATTTCTGCCGGGATTCATGGACAAGAGGATGGAAAATCTATAAGATGCTCCCACCGTTCCGTCCACCCCAACCGCGGCCGATCATCCGTGCGCTTCCTTGCCGACCTGCACATCCACTCGCCCTTCTCCCGGGCCACCAGCGCGGCAAGCGACCTGGCCGGCCTCTTCGCCTGGGCCCGGGTCAAGGGCCTCCACCTCCTCGGCACCGGCGACTTCACCCATCCCGGCTGGTTCGCCCGGCTCCGGGAGGGGCTCGTCCCGGCCGAGCCCGGGCTGTTCCGCCTCCGGGACGAGCGGGTCCCCCCCGCGCTGCCCGGCGCGGCGCCGGAGCCCATTGCGGTGCGTTTCCTGCTCTCGGCCGAGATCAGCAGCATCTACAAGCGCCACGGCCAGGTGCGGAAGGTGCACAACATCATTTACGCCCCGGATTTCGAGGCGGCGGCCCGGATCAACGCCAGGCTCGCGGCCATCGGCAACATCGAGGCGGACGGCCGCCCCATCCTGGGCCTCGATTCCCGGGATCTCCTGGAGATCGTGCTCGAACAAGCCCCGGGCGGCTTCCTGGTCCCGGCCCACATCTGGACCCCCTGGTTTTCCCTGTTCGGCTCGAAGTCCGGGTTCGATGCCATCGAGGAGTGCTTCGGCGATCTCTCCGGCCACGTCTTCGCCCTCGAGACCGGCCTCTCTTCCGACCCCGACATGAACCGGCTGATCTCCGCCCTGGACCGCTTCACCCTCATCTCCAACTCCGACTGCCATTCCCCCGGCAAGCTGGGCCGGGAGGCCAACCTGTTCGATGCCGAGCTGAGCTATCCCGCCCTCCGGCAGGCCTTGGAGCGGCCGGAAACCGGCTTTCTCGGCACGGTGGAATTCTTCCCCGAGGAGGGGAAATACCACCTGGACGGACACCGGAAGTGCAACGTGTGCCTGGAGCCCGCGGAAACCCGCCGGCTGGGGGAGATTTGCCCGGTCTGCGGCCGGCCGCTCACCGTGGGCGTCCTCCACCGGGTTCTGGAGCTGGCCGACCGGGAAACGCCCCGCCACCCCGCCGCCGCCCCCGCGGTTCACAGCCTCATCCCCCTGCCCGAGGTCCTGGGGGAGGTGCTCGGCACCGGCCGGGGGAGCAAGGCCGTGCTCGCCCAGTACGCGCAGACGATCAGCCGCTTCGGCTCGGAATTCAAACTGTACCTCGACACCCCCATCGAGGAGATCGAGCGGGCCGCCCCGGTGCTGGCCGAGGCGGTCCGGCGGATGCGGGAGGGGCGGGTGATCCGCCAGGGCGGCTACGATGGGGAGTTCGGGGTGATCCGGGTTTTCGGCGAGGGGGAGCTGGCGGCTTTCAAGGGACAGCAGGGGCTCTTCGCCGGCCCCTCCCGGCCGCGCCGGACCGGCCGGCCCCCGCGGCTGCCCATGACTTCTGAGCCCGCCCCTGCCATAGAAAAACCGGCCGCCCCTGCGGACGGGCTCAACGAGGAGCAGCGGCAGGCGGTGGCGAGCGAGTCCCCCTGCATCCTGGTGACCGCCGGCCCGGGCACCGGCAAGACCTTCACCCTGGTGGCGCGGCTCGCCCGGCTGCTGCGCGAGCACGCGGGGGAGGCGGACCGCTTCGCGGCCATCACCTTCACCAACCGGGCCGCCGGGGAGATCCGGGAGCGGCTGCGCAAGCAGGCAGGGCCGGCGGCCGACCGGGTCTTCGTGGGCACCTTTCACGGCTTCTGCCTGGAGTGGCTGCGGCGGGACTGGCCAGGGCTGCTGGTGGCGGGCGACGAGGAACGGCGGCTCGTTCTCCGCACCCTCTTTCCGGAGGCGGGCCGGCGGGAGCTCGATCAAATGGAAGCGGAGCTCGCCGCCTCCTTCGGGCAGCCTGCCGGGCAGGGAGCCGGCGAGGATGTCTCCCCGGCTGTGGCCGCCTACCTGGCCGAGCTGGAGCGGCAGGGGCCATCGACCTCGAGGCGGTGATCCCCCGCTTCACGCGACTTCTCGCCACCGACCCGGCCTTCCGCCGGGAGGTGGCCGGAGCGGTGGGCTGGCTGTTCGTGGACGAGTTCCAGGACCTCAATCGCGGCCAGTACGAGCTGGTCCTCGCCCTGGCTGCGACCGCCCGGGTGTTCGCCATCGGCGACCCGGACCAGGCCATTTACGGGTTCCGGGGCAGCGATCTCCGGTTTTTCTTCGATTTCGCCGGCCGGCCGGAAACTGAATCCCTGGCCCTCTCCCGCAACTACCGCTCCGCCCCGGCCATTCTCCAGGCGGCGGGCACGGTCATCCGCTGCAACCGCCTCCACAGCGGGGCCGTTCTCCGGCCCCAGCGGGAGGAGAAGATCGCCATTGAACGGTTCACCGCCGCCACGGAAGCCGGGGAAGCGGAATTCGTCGTCCGCCGGATCGAGGAGCTGATGGGGGGCATCAGCCATTTCTCCATCAACTCCGGGCGGGGCGGCGGAGAGGAGAGGGGCCGCAGCTTCGGCGATTTCGCCGTCCTTTACCGCACCGGCTTCCAGGCGGCGCCCCTGGCCGAGGCCCTCGGCCGCCGGGGCATCCCCTGCCAGCAAGTGGGCGCCACCCCCTTCTACATGGGGCCGGGGCTGCGGGCCGCCGCCTGGCTGGTCCGGACGGCCGCCAGCGGCGGGGTCGCGGCGCACCTGGCCCTCCTCCGGGAGGTCCGCGGCATCGGCACGGCCACCCTGGCCTCTTTGGAGAGAGCGGTCCCCCTTGATTGCCCCGACTTCTTCAGCCGGACGGAGGGGCTGCCGCTCACCGCCGAGGTCCGCACCCGGCTGCGGGCGGTGGCGGGCGTTCTCCGCCGCTTCGGGGAGCGGGCCGCAGCCGAGGGGCTGACCGCGGCCCTGCGCGAGGCCATGGTGGCCCTGGAGGTCGATCCGGAGCAGGAGGAGGCGCGGCGGCTTTTCGAGCTGGCCGGCGCTTTCGGCGCCGATCTGGCCTTTTTCGCCCGCCACCTGGAGGAGAACGCCAAGGCCACCATTTACGACCCGCGGGCGGAAGCGGTGGCCCTCATGACCCTGCACGCCGCCAAGGGGCTTGAGTTTCCGGTGGTGTTCCTGGCGGGTCTGGAAGAAGGCTTGCTGCCCCTGGTGCTCGAAGGGCGGGAGAGCGACATCGAGGAGGAGCGGCGGCTCTTTTACGTGGGGCTCACCCGGGCGCGGGAGGCGCTGCTCCTCACCGAGGCGGCCGAGCGCACGGTCTTCGGCCGCCCCCGCCGTCAGGAGCCCTCCCGCTTCCTGCAGGAAATCCCGGCCGGGCTGCTGCGCCAGGCCGAGGACGCCCCCAGGCCGGCCCGGAAGAAGGCTGCCACACAGATGCGGCTGTTTTAAAAGCCATCAGCAGTCAGCTGTCAGCGATCAGCTTTTGAGTTTTTTGAGGTCTGAGAAATTTTGATTTCCATTATCCATTCTCCATTACCCATTCTCCATTGACATGCCTCCCATCAAGATCGGCAAGGCGGCCGTGGGGCTGGTCGGATTCGATCGCGCCCTCAAGGAAGCTCTGGATCGGGAAATCGGGGAAGAAGAGGCGGTGGAGCTTCTCTTCCGGGCGGTGGCCGCGGAGAACTACGTGCCGGCGGGCGCTGCCGGGCTGTACCGGGAGGCCCTGCGCCGGGAGTACCGCCGCCAGCGGGGCGAGAGGGGCTCCGGGCCGCAGGGGCTTTCGATCCGCATCCTCGGGCCGGGTTGCGTCAGCTGCAACCGGCTGAATACGCTGGTCTACGACATCATGCAGCGGCTGGGGATCGCAGCCGACATCGAGATGGTCCACGATCTGGACGAGATCTGGCGGTACGGCGTGCTCTCCACCCCGGCCCTGGTGATCAACGGGGAGGTGAAATGCGCCGGCCGGATGCCCGCGCCGGCGCAGGTCGAGGAGTGGCTGCGGGAGGCCTCGGTGTAGACACCGAAACGGTCTTTTCGCCCGATTGCTGCGTTGCTCAGTCGCCTGGAAATGCTCACGTACAGGAAGTACGCTCCGCTTTCCAGGCTCCCTCGCGCCTTGCACTCGAACGAAAGTTGGAAAAACTCGCAATGACCTCCAAGCATCGGCGGGCGGGAACGAGAAAACAACAAAGCTGCACAACTTGGCCCGTCGGCGGAGCAGTTTTTGCGAGGTCGACAAAATCCTCGTTTCTGGATCGGCGCTTTTCTGGATGATGATCGTTAGGCGTGGGGTGGATAAGCGGAAGCGCATCCACCATGGGACACCTTGGTTGGCGGATGCGCTAGGCTTATCCGCTACCATCTGACAACGATTCCGAAGAGAGCGGAACGCCTTACTGCCCCTTGCCGTAAAGATACTTCACGGTGACGAAGTCGTTGGCGTAGCGGGCGCGCGCCTCAGCGTCGGGCTGGAGCTCCAGCTTCCGGCACCAGGCCGGGAAGGTCTCCGGGTCGATGCAGACCTTTTCCACTGTAGCGCCTCCGCTCTCGAGCTCCCGGCATTTCGCCTCCGCCCGCGCCAGCCAGTCTTCGTAGCTCGCGGGCAGCCGCTGGGTGTCGCTGAACAGGGCGCGAAGGCGCTCCCAGTCTTCGCGGCGGTACCAGGTCATGGCGATGATCTCGGCGGGCTGGCTCATGGCTCTCCTTACATGCTCCGTGCAACAGGCGCATTCGTGTAAGCGCCGCAGAGCACCGCATCTCCTTTGTCAGAGGCCCCCCCATCGCGTACGCTAGGACAGCCTCACGGGCCTCTTTTCGCGGATCTGCGGCACCCTGTGACCGCTTACAAATCACGGCGCAGTGCAGGTTTCAACTTTTTTGCCCCCACCGTGATCGGTTACGCATTCGTTTGCATTTGGAGGCAGGGCTCCCCGGCAGCGGACAGTCCTACCAGAAAACCCGGGAAAGGGCAAACCCGAAACCATATCTTCTTGCCCTCCCGCCGTTCCCCTCGGCTTTTTGGCTTTTATTTCCTTGACATCGGTGTCCTGTGGATTTTAATGCGGGAAAAATCCGTCACCCCTTCCAAGGGAAATGCTTCTCCCATGGCATTGACCAGCTCAAGCCGCATCCCGCCGGTACCCTATGAAGCCGGCTCCTGATCCGTACCGGCACGCCCTGGCCAACCTCCCGTTTCCGGTCATCCTGCTGGACCAGGACCGCAGGCCCCAATTCCTCAACCGCGCCGCCTGGGACTTTCTCTCCCAGGTCTGGCCCGCAGGCGCCCCCTCTCAGCTTCCCCCGTGGCTCGCCGCCGAAATCGAAACCTTCGCCGCCTCGCCGGTGGCGGAATCAGGGCTGGAGAAAAAGCTGGACGGCCCTGGCGGCTCCTCGTATTTCCAGGTCAATCTCCGGAAGAATGGGGACGGCGGCATCATCGTCACCGTCAGCGACCTGAGCAACATCCGCTTTGCCGAGGAATGTCTGCGGGAGATGGTGCACGGCCTGTCGGAGGCCACTGGCGAGGCCTTCTTCCAATTTCTGGTGCAGCACCTGGCCAAAGGGGTGGGGGCCGATTACGCCTTCATCTGCGAATACTGCGAGCAGAACCGGGCCTGGGTCAAGACAGTGGCCGTTTACGCCGACGGCACCCTCATCGAGAACTTCACCTTCGAGCTGGCCAACACCCCCTGCGAGATGGTGGTGGGGGGTCCCGGCCTGTGCTGCTATTCCCGCGGGGTCCAGGAGAAGTTTCCCCTCGACCACCTGGCCATCGAGCTCGACGTGGAAAGCTACGTGGGCGTGCCCCTCGTCGATTCGAAGGGCCGCGTCCTCGGCCCCATGGCCGTTTTCGGACGCGAGCCCCTGCGCAACCGGCAGCTGGCGGAATCAATGCTGCAGATCTTCGCGGCCCGGGCCTCCGCCGAGCTGGAGCGCATGCAGGCCGAAGAGGTCCTGAAGGAAACCAAGGGGCGGCTGAAGACCATCGTCGATTCGGTCCAGACGGGGATCATCCTCATCGAGGCCGCGAGCCGCCGGATTGTTGACGTCAACGACGTGGCCGCTGCCATGATCGGCACCCCCAAGCATCGGCTGGTGGGCGCCATCTGCCACGACACCATCTGTCCCCAGGCGCCGGGCCACTGCCCGGTGATCGACCGGGGGGAGCCCATCGAGAACTGCGAAAAACTGCTGCTCACCGCGGCCGGCGCCAAACTGCCGGTGATCAAGAACGTGGCGAGCGTCATGCTCAACGGCCGCAAGCACCTGCTGGAGAGCTTCGTCGATATCTCGGGCCGCAAGCAGGCGGAGCTGGAAATCCAGACCCTCGCCTATTACGACACCCTCACCGGCCTTCCCAACCGCGCCTTCCTCCAGGACCGCCTGGGGGAGGCCCTGGTGGGCCGGCCCGGCTCCCGCCCGTTCGCGGTGATGTTTCTCGACCTGGACCGCTTCAAGGACATCAACGACACCCTCGGCCACGTCTTCGGGGATGGCATGCTCAAGGAAGTGGCCGCCCGGCTTATCGGCTGCTTCCGCAAAAACGACACCGTGCTCCGTCTGGGCGGCGACGAGTTCGTGGTCATTCTTCCGGAGGTGGAGAACGAGCGGGACATCGCCAATATCGCCCGCAAGATCCTGAACATCCTCAGCGAGCCGATCATTCTCGACGAGCACGAAATCTTCACCTCTGGCAGCATCGGCATCGCCCTCTACCCGGCTGACGGCCAGGACATGGAAACCCTCCTCAAGCACGCCGACACGGCCATGTACCGGGCCAAGGACCAGGGGCGCAACAACTTCCAGTTCTTCTCCCAGGAGATGAACCTGCAGGCCGTGGAGCAGCGGCAGATGGAGACCAGCCTCCGCCATGCCCTGACCACGGGGGAGCTGTTCCTGGTCTACCAGCCGCAGATGGAAATCCGCACCGGGCGGCTGGTGGGGGTGGAGGCCCTCCTGCGGTGGCGCCACCCGGAGCAGGGGGTCCTCCTGCCCTCCACCTTCATCGGACTGGCCGAAAAAACCGGGCTCATCATTCCCATCGGCGAATGGGTCCTCCGGGCCGCCTGCCGCCAGGGGCAAGCGTGGCAGACGGCCGGCCACCCGCCCCTGCGGATCGCCGTCAACCTCTCCGGCCGGCAATTCAAGCAATACAATCTCACCGGGATCATCGAGCAGATTCTCGCCCAAACCGGCTTCGACCCGTCCTGCCTGGAGCTGGAGCTCACCGAGTCCACCCTCATGGAAAACGCCGAGTCCACGGTCAACGTTCTCAAGGATCTCCGCCACATGGGGATCAACCTGGCCATCGACGATTTCGGCACCGGCTACTCCTCCCTGAGCCACCTCCGGCAATTCCCCATCGACCGGCTCAAGATCGACCGCTCCTTCGTCCGGGAGATCACCACCAATGCCGATGTGGCGGCCATTGCGGAGGCGATCATCGCCATGGCTCACAGTCTGAAGCTCAAGGTCCTGGCCGAAGGCATCGAGCGCCAGGACCAGCTCGATTTCCTCGCCGGCCGCCAATGCGACGAAATGCAAGGTTTCCTCCTCAGCCCGCCGGTGATCGCCCGCGAGATCACCCGCTTCCTGGCCCGGGAAAACACTTCTCCATCCTTCTCCTTCGCCCCTCTGCCCCGCCCCTCTGAGGCCTGACCTTTATCCTTTTCTGCTCCCAAGCCTGGGAGGGTGGATAAGCGGAAGCGCATCCACCCTCAACGCCCCGAAATGGCGGATGCGTTGCGCTTAGCTACGTCTACCGGTCTCCCTTTTCCCAAACACAGGCCCCTGCGACGAAGATTCGACCCGACATGCCGTCCTGCCGACCCGATGTCGGGTCGGCATCGGTCTGAAACGGCCCAGATAATCAACGACATGGCTCGATGTCGTCTTCCTTGGCGCCAGGCTTCCGGCTACTCTGGCGTCAAAGGCGAATCCAAGGAGGACAGCCATGAAGACAATGAAGAGAATGCTTGCGATGCTGGCGGCCGGCGCGATGCTGGCGGGGACCGCGCCCCTGGCCCTGGCGGCGGACCATGGGGTCAACGGCCTCGTGCTCGGGGCGGGGGGCGGCGCCATCCTCGGGCAGGCCATCGGCCGGAACACCAGAGGGACCCTGCTCGGCACCGCGGTGGGCGGGGTGCTCGGGTACATGATGGGCAATGAAATGGACAAGGAAGAGCTTCGCCCCGTGGCGGTCTATCCTGCCCCCGTGGCGGCCTACCCCGCCCAAACCGTGGTCGTCGAGCAGGAGCCGGAGCACCATTGCCACCACGAGTGCCATGACCGGTGCCGCTGGCGTGAGCCCGATTGCCGGGAAACCCAGATGATGGCCATGGTGGCCGGACGGCCGGAGATGGTGGTGACCACCGCCTGCTGGCAGGGCGGGGAATGGGTGGTTCGGGACAACGACTACCGGCCGGCTACTCAGGTGGTGGTGATCGATCGGGGCCACCGTCACTGGGACGGCGGCCCCCCTCCCGGAAGGGGATGGCGGCGGGAGCACTGGCGTGAGGTTTCCTGGCGGGGAGACCGCGATTGACAAACGATGGCGTCGCAAAAAGTCCGATCTACAGCTTTCGCGACCCCACCACGCCTTGTATATCGAGCTTTTTACGCTTAGCCATCCGGATGCAGATTTCGACCTGCGAGATTGTCACAACTGAAAATAAGAAAGGAGGGACGGCAGACTGCCGCCCCTCCT
>JAJYKH010000074.1 GCA_021788685.1 Deltaproteobacteria bacterium
GTTATTCACACCCTTCTGCACCAGGACCATTGCGAGAACGACTTTAAGTGCCGGAATGCCCTGTTTTATGTGCATGAAAAGGAGATCGAGACCATCCGCGCCTATCATCCGCTCGATTTCCGCTACGTGGAGGACTTCATCCTGGATGCCGAGGAAAACGGGCAGATCATCCGGGTCACCGAAGACCAGGATCTCCTTCCCGGCATCCGGGTTGTCCATACGCCCGCGCATACCCCCGGGGGCCTGAGCGTGGTGGTGGATACTCCCGGCGGCAAGGCGGTGATCACCGGCTTCTGCACTATTTTCGAGAACCTGTTTCCGCCCCGAAAAATCCTGGGAATGGGCATGGAGGTGATTCCTCCGGGAACGCACGTCAACGCTTACGAAGCGTATGATATCCTGCTCAGGACCAGGGACCTGGGGGATTACGTCCTGCCGCTGCACGAGCCGAAATTCGCAACTATCGAAACCATCGACGGGCCGGTGGCTCCCTAGCGTTTCCTTGCGGAAATAGCCGATACTTCCACGTCACCCCGCTGTAGGCCGGGGGCCGGAACCATTTGGCGGAACTGGATTGCTCGTTGCGCTCGTCCTGTGGGCCGCCCTTCGAGCGTTCAACGCGCAAGCGCTTTTGTCCGGCCTGCGCCGGAATGACGGCAAAGGCGGAACAGTGATGGTGGAGCTTTGCAATCAGACACTAGCCCTGCTCCGCCAAACGAGATCCAATGGCTGAGCTGAAGACGACCATCGAGGCGCGCCTCCGCGAGCTCGGTTGGCGCATTCCGAATCGAGGGGGGGCGGAGAGCGGGGAAAGTCCCGAGGAAGGCGAACGGGGCCGAATCCTCCTGGCGGAGGGCGCCCGCGACCCGGCCCGCTTTCGGCTCTTCATTCACTGCCTCGATGCGGCGGAGCCCTGCCTCCTCTACTGCCGACCAGTCAAGGTCATCGCCCGGCCCGAGCCGCTGGCCGGCATCATCCCGCTTGATCTCTCTTCCTGCAACCTGCCCTTCCGTTCCCAGGTTTTCGTCCGCAGAAAGGAAGGGATTCCCTTCCACTATGCAGACCACTGCCTGGCGGCGAAGAGCGGCCGGGACCTGCTCCCCCTGCTCGCCCAAACGGCCGCCCGCCTTCGCCGTTGTTTTCTGGAGGATTACCTCGAGCTGCTCGCGGCCGAGGAAAACCGCCAATCCCCATTGTATTGGTTGAATCTCCTGGTGGTCGGGGGCGGGCTGCTCACGTTGCACCCGGAAGAGGCGGCAACCGCTCTGGCTGAGGACAATCCGGCGGGAATGGGCTGGGAAGCAGGCTGCGTGCCCCTCTTCCTCCCGCCGAGTCATCTCGGCGAAACGGCACCGCCGCTTCCGGACGGGATCGGAACGGCCCTGGCCGCAGGCCCCCCCTCCTTCTCCTTCCGCCTGCGTTATCTTTTGGCCCAGCTTCCCGGAATCTACTGGGTCGTGGCCGCCCAGCAGCTGGAAGTGTCCCTCCGTTTCATCCTCTCCTATGCCGTCCGCTGGCAGTCCTGATTTGGGATCATCGATCACTGTTTTTTAGGTCTTTCATTCAGAAAATAAATTCTTTGATTCTTGGGTATTGAATTTTTTACGAAGAAGTTGTCTAATCGTGCCCGGTATCGCATCAGTCAGATGATCAATTCGCAGTCGATCCGGGGCGGTGGACATGTCGGAGGCGCGCGACCGGCTGACCAGGATTTTTGCGAGGATCAATCACGCCGATTTGCCGGCCCTGTCCGCCCACGTCCAGGAAATCATCTCCATGGTCGACAGCAGGACGGCCACCGCCGAGGCCCTCTCCGAGATCGTTCTCAAAGATTTTTCCCTGACAAACAAGATATTCCAGATCGTCAATTCGCCCTATTACTGCCGCACCGTCCCGATCGGCTCCATTTCCCGGGCCGTGGCCACCCTCGGCTTTCATTCCATCCGCGATCTCGCCATCGCCGTGGGCGTTTTCGAAGAGTTCCTCAAGGCGGGTCTCGAGAAGGAAGGCATCAGCATGCTGCTCGCCAAATCATTCGTCAGCGCCGAGCTGGCCCGTCTTGTCTGCCTGGGGAAAAAGCTGCCACTGTCGGCCGAAGAAGTGTTCGTCTGCTCCCTCCTCCGCCACCTGGGTCGGATTGTCATCCTGGTCTATTTCCCTGATCTCTATCGCCGAATCGAAGCAAGGATGGCGGCAGGCGAGCTGGAGCGGGATGCCGCAGGGGCCGTTCTCGATGGGCTGTCTTTCGAAGAGGTAGGCAGGGAAATCGCCCTGTTCTGGAACTTCCCCGGCAACGTCATCGCCACCATGACGGAAAAGCCGCGGAAGCCGCGGGACCGGAACGACACGGAGGCTTGGCTTCAGGTGCTCGTAATTTTCAGCAACCGCCTGGTCGACTCGCTCTGCGGCGGAGGCGACATCTCGCCCTTGATCGCCACTTACGGCCGTCTTCTGGGGCTCAGGCTCGAGGAGATCGTGGACTTTGCGCTCGCTAGCGTGGAGAAGGTGGGCGACATGAGCCCCGTGTCCCGTTACGGCCTGATTCGCTTGAAGCTGCGGAGCAAGCTCCTGTTCATGGAGAGAAACCTCCCCCGGCCAAGCGGTTACCAGCCGTCCGTCGCCTGAGGGCCCTGCCTCGCCGGACGCCCCCGCCCTAAGTTCCTCAATCCTGTTTTTGCTTGCACTCGGGAAGGAGAGCATCTAGACAAGGGGGGGTATCGTCCAATCTCGACACCTTTCGATCCGAGCGCAGGCAGACCCATGGCACTCTTCTGGCTCATTCTCATCATCCTTCTCCCCGTGGCCATCCTCCTGGTTTACGGCCGGATCTCCGGCCGGTGCCTGGAGGGGGATTGCCGGGACGGCCAAGGCACCTTCCTGTATCCGAACGGAGACAAGTACAGCGGCAGCTTCCGGAAGGGGCTGAAAGAGGGGGAAGGCCGGTATCTTTTCCGGAGCGGCGCCCGATACACGGGGCAGTGGCGGCACGATCAGCAGAACGGCCGCGGGACCTATACGTCACCCAAAGGCGAAAAGTACACCGGCGACTTCGTCGACAATCGCTTCGAAGGAGAGGGCGAGTGGATGCTGCCCGACGGGGGGCGATACATCGGCGGCTTCGCCGCCGGCAAACCCCACGGCCGTGGGACCTATCACTATCCGAACGGCGATCGCTACGACGGGGAGCTGCGCCACGGCTGGCAGCACGGCAAGGGGATCTACACCTACGCGAACGGTGACGAGTACGTGGGGGGATTCAAGGAAGGCTGCAAGGACGGTCTCGGCACCTACACCTTCGCGGACGGCAAACGCATGGCAGGGCAGTTCGCAAAGGACTGGTTTGCAGGCGAAGGTTGAGATGTCGCCGGCCGCCCGGTCGATCGAGCCCCGGCGCAGGTTCAGAGAAAAAAAAAGCGACTGGCTCCCGCCAGCCGCCTTTTTTTTCGTTCCCCCCGACCGGGGGAAGCATTCGTCATCAGCCGCAGCTTTCAGCGGAGTTCGGGTCGTACGTGCCCCAGCCGTTCCAATAGAGGAAGTCGTTGAGCTTGAGGATCTGCTCCTGGCTCAGGCTTGCCCACGAGCCGTTGCGGGCGCATGCAGGGTAGCGTTCGGCAAACACCCGGTTCCAGCCCTTGGGGGTAAAGGATTCGGTGTAGAGGAAGGTCGCCCCCTTGTCGTTGCCCTGATGGTGGCAGGTCTTGCAGGATTTCTTGAATATGGTATTGCCGTCGCTCACCCAGCCACTGTTATAGAAGGTGAGCACCCGGCAGGTCTTGGTGGTGGCGTCGTAGCGCTTGTGGGGGACCGCAAACGCGGAGCCCAGGCTGAGCAGGAACGAGAAAACAACGAAAAAGGCCAGCGTCTTTTTCATAAGAGCACCTCGAAGGGTAGGGGGAAGGAGAACAAAAAGAGGAAACCGCGGGGACCCTGGTCGACATCGGACGACGGCGCACCTCCTCATGCAGAAGTGAAGGGGATAGGGGTTTCCTTATCTAATTAGCTCAACTTTCGGAAATGTCAATGGCCATCGGCAAAGGGAACGTCGCGAGAGCGCCCAATTCCCCGCCTCCGCACTTTTCCCCGCCCAGCCGGTCGAAAGAAGTGGCTTCATCCTATTTTCCTCTCCGGGTCACATCGTTTTCCCAGCCGCCTCGCCGCGGATGCGCTGGAGCTGCTCTTCCAGGTCCCGGATCTCCTGCTGCCAGTACCCGGGAGTGCCCCAGTCGGGGGCCAGGCGGCTGAAGCCGCCGTCCGCCGCCTGCCGGGCGCACCAGGCAGTATAATGGATGTAGCGCATCGCCCGCAGCCCCTCGATCAGGCGCAGGCTGCCCCGGTCGAAGGGGCGGAAGGTTTCGTAGCCCTCCAGGAAGAGCTCGATTTCCGCCGCCGCCTCCCGTGCCCGGCCAGGAAGAAGGAGCCAGAGGTCCTGCACCGGCGGCCCCACGGCAAAGTCGTCAAAATCGATGAGATAGAACGATTCGCCCGGGCGGTAGATGAGGTTCCCGAAGTGGCAGTCGCCGTGGATGCGGATCATCTCCCGGCCGGCAAAGGCGGGGGTCAGGGTGGCGATGAGGGCCGCGGCGGTGTCGCCGTAAGCCTGCCGGAGATGGGAGGGGACAAACCCGCCGGCGAGGATGAATTCCACCTGCCCCCGGGTGGCCCCTTCGGGCGAAAGCACCGGCCGCGCGGTGGCGGCCCGCTCCGCCCCGACCGTGTGGACCCGCGCCAGGAGCCGGCCGATTTCGGGCCATTGCTCGCCGGTGAGCTCGTCGCAGGTTCGGCCGCCCTTCTTGGGGAAGACGGCGAAACAGAGGGTGCGGTGCATTCCGAGGGTTTGGCCGTCGGCCAGCACCATCGGAGGAATGACCGGGATTTCGAGTGCGGCCATCTCGCGGAGGAAATCGTGCTCCTCCCGGATACCGGAAACCGGCCAGCGGCCTGGCCGGTAGAATTTGGCGATCAGCCCGCCCCCTTCCTCGAGCTCCATTTCGTAGACCCGGTTGATGTAACTGTTCATCGGCCGGCAGAGGTTGGTGCAGCGCCGGCCCAGTGCGTTTTCGACCAGACCGATGGCCTTCTCCGGGGTGAGGTCGTGGAAATCGGAGGCAGGGGCGGCCGGCGTCGTTTTTCGAGGCAAGGCTTTCTCCATTCAGGATTGACACGAGGAGGCGAGGAGGGAGGCCACCCGGTCCCAGAGGCGATCGGCCGCCTCCTCCTTGGAGAGAAGCGGAAGCTCCTCGGCCCGGCCGCTGCGGTCGAGGAGAAGCAGTCGATTGGTCTCCGCCCCGAAACCTGCGTCCGTCGCCAGGATATCGTTAACGGCGATGAGGTCGAGGTTCTTGGCTTCCAGCTTGCGCCTTCCCTCGGCAAGGTGGTTCCGGCTTTCGGCGGCGAAGCCGACCAGGAGGGGGAAGCCGGGCCGTTCCTTTTTCATCCGGCCGAGCCCGGCGAGGATATCCTCGTTGGCGGCCAGGGGGAGGGCGGCCGGTGGACCGCTTTTCTTGATCTTCTGATCGGCGCAGGACGCCGGCCGGAAGTCGCTCACCGCCGCCGCCTTCACCACCGCCGCGGTCCCGCCCAGGCGGTCCAGAACCGCCCGGTGCATCTCGGCCGCGGTCCGCACCCGGATGGTCTCTACTCCCGGTGGTGAAGGGAGATGGGTGGGACCGCTGATCAGGATGACGTCAGCCCCGCGGCGGTGGGCGGTGCGCGCCAGGGCATATCCCATCCTGCCGCTGGAGCGGTTGCCCAGGTAGCGGACCGGATCGAGGGGCTCGTGGGTGGGGCCGGCGGTGACCAGGAACCTCCGCCCCGCGAGGTCCTGCGGGGAGAGGGCGGCGAGGAGGCTCTCCCGTACCGCGTCCCATTCGGGGAGCCGGCCCGGCCCTTCCTCGCCGCAGGCCATGGCGCCCGCCTCCGGGGTCACGAGCCGGTATCCGTAACCGGCCAGCCGGCTGAAGTTGGACCCCGTGGCCGGATGCTGGTACATGGCGCAGTTCATGGCCGGGCAGACCACCACCGGCGCCCGGGTGGCCAGGACGATGGCCGCGAGGAGATCGTCGGCCAGGCCGTTTGCCAGGCGGGCGATGGTGGTGGCGGTGGCCGGGGCGATCAGAACCAGGTCGCTCTCCCGAGCCAGCCGGATGTGGGGAATGGTTTCCGCCCCCGCCGGGGCGAACATGTCGGCGTGGACCTCATGGCCGGTCAGCGCCGCGAAGGTGAGCGGTGTGACGAACCGGCCGGCGGCCCCGGTCATCACCACCCGCACCGAGGCGCCTTCCCGGCCGAGGGCGCGGGCCCAATCAGCCGTTTTGTAGGCGGCGATGCTCCCGGTCACCCCCAGAAGCACATTTTTGCCGGCAAAGGAGGCGGCCACGGCTAGAAGGCCCTGGCCCCGCCCGCATCTCCGGCCCCAATCTCCTCGGTGACGTAGATGCTGACATCGGTTTTGTAGCCGAGGCTGTTGGGGTAAATGTTGATCAGACTGGTCTTCTGCGGTTTGGTGAAGGCGAGCAGCACATTCTTGTACTTGATCGAGCCGTTGAGCTTCCAGCCATCCTTCTGCATGCTGGCGATGAAATAATCGGTGAGGGAGCTCATGTCCACCCGCCCGGAGAAGCTGAGAATGCCGCCGGCAAAGGAGGCGGTCCGGATGACCATGCTTTTCTCCCGGTTATAGGACAGCTCGGTTGGCACCATGATGTCTTTGAAATCGGTGGGATTGGCGTTCGGTTCGGCCGATGCGGCTTCGGCGGTGGCGCTGTCACCCGTGCTGCCACCCAGGTTCATCCCGGCGCAGCCGCCCGTCATGAGGAGTGTTGCTGCCAGGAGAGGGAAAAGAAAACGTCGGGTGCGTGCGATCTGCATGGGAGACCTCCTGAGGCAAATGAATGATAAAAGGCGAGAGTGCCCGGCTACAGTTCTTTCAGGATGAGCTCGGACAGCGGCTTGCGGGTGGATTGCTGGCGCCGGTGACGCGGATGGCCCACCGCCACGACCGCTGCCAGCTCGTACCGGTCGGAAAGACCCAGGATGCCATTCACCGCAGTCTTGTTCTGGAGAATCTGGCCGAGCCACACCGCCCCCAGGTCCAGGGCCTCCGCCGCGAGCAGCATGTTCTGCAGGCAGGCGCCCGCTGCCTGCTGATCTTTGGTTTCATGGTACATGGCCTCCCGGTCGAGATAAACGGCGATCACCGCCGGCGCCCCTTTTACGATGTGCCCGTAAGTGGTCTGGCCAGCCAGGGCGGCCCGGATGGCTGGGTCCCGGACAACGACGAAGCGCCAGGGCTGATTGTTCAGCCCGGAAGGAGCCCAGCTGCCGGCCTCGATGATGGCGCGGAGCTGCTCGCTGCCGACTTGCTCTTCGGTATATTCGCGGATGGAGCGGCGGCGGTGGATGGCTTCGAGAATCGGGGCGGGCATCATCTTTCTTTCCGGCGGAATCGGATTGAAGTGGGCCAGCGGCTTGCCGGGGCAGCACCCAGAAGATAGTCGGAGGACAGGACCTTTGTCAAACCCTTTGCATTGTTTAGCCGTGTTGCGGCGGCAGGAAGAATCTGGTAGATAGGGTCCCGAGAAAAACCCGCGCCCCGAGGAAAAACGAATGTCCGCTCAGAAGGAAATTCCCCTCCCGCTCCTGCCGGAGGGGGTAAGCCTGATCGATACCCACTGCCATCTCGATATGAAGGCCTATGCCGGCGACCTGGAGCAGGTGCTCGCCAGGGCCGCTGGCGCCGGGGTCAGACAGGTGCTCTCCATCGGCATCGACCTGGAAAGCTCACGGCGGGCCGTGGCCCTGGCCGGCCGCCATGAAGGGGTTTTCGCCGCGGTGGGCATCCATCCCCACCATGTGGAAGGGGTGGGTGAGCGGGATTATGAAGAGCTGAGGGACTTGGCCGCTGCCCCCCGGGTGGTTGGGTACGGAGAAATCGGTATCGATTTGGTGAAGCAGTACGCGCCCGCACCGCTCCAGCTTGAGCATTTCCGGCGGCAGATCCGCCTGGCCCGGGATCTGGTCCTGCCGCTCATCATCCACGACCGGGGTGCCCACAAGGAGGTCATGGCCGTGCTGCGGGAGGAGGGACCCTTTCCCGCGGGCGGCGTCATGCACTGCTTTTCCGGCGATGCGGCCCTGGCCCGGGAGGTGGTCGCCCTGGGGTTCCACATCTCGGTGCCCGGGGTGGTTACTTTCAACAAGGCCGAGACTCTGCAGGAGGCGGTGCGGGCCACGCCCCTCGACCGGCTCCTGGTCGAAACGGACGGGCCGTTCCTGGCGCCGGTTCCTTACCGGGGCAAGCGCAACGAGCCGGCCTGCGTCCTTTACACCGCGCAGAAGGTGGCGGAGCTGAAAAAAACCGATTTGGCCGTGGTGGCCCGGGCCACCACGGCCAATGCCCGCCGGCTGTTCCGATTGGAGGGGTGAACCATGGCCACGATCGGGGACAACCTGGCCCGCATCAAGGAACGGATGGTCGCGGCCGCCCGCCGTGCCGGCCGCGACCCGGAATCGGTGCGGCTGGTGGCGGTGAGCAAGACCGTGGCTCCCGCGGCGGTCAAGGAGGCGAGGGCGGCCGGGCAGCTGCTGTTCGGGGAGAATTACCTCCAGGAGGCCCAGGAGAAGATCAATTCCCTTGGCCCGGGGCTCGCCTGGCATTTCATCGGCCACCTGCAGACCAACAAGGCAAAACAGGCGGCCGGGCTGTTTTCCATGATCGAAACCGTGGACCGGCTGAAGCTGGCCCGAGCGCTCGATGCCCATTTGGCGGCCACGGGCCGGCGGCTGCCGGTTCTCATCCAGGTGAACGTCGGCCGGGAGCCGCAAAAGGCCGGGGTCCTGCCCGAGCAGGCCGGGGAGCTGCTCCGGGAGATGAAAGGCCTCGCCCACCTGGAGGTGCGGGGCCTCATGACCATGCCGCCCTTCTTTGATCAGCCGGAGGCGGCGCGGCCATTCTTTCGCGCCTTGCGGCAGATGGCCCTTGAGCTGGCCGTTCAGGGACTGCTGGGACCGGGGCCGGTGGAGCTTTCCATGGGCATGTCCGGGGACTTCGAGGTGGCGATCGAGGAGGGGGCCACCCTGGTGCGGGTGGGGACGGCGCTTTTTGGGAGGAGGTGAAGCGTTTCAGCCGTAACCGCTCTTCCAACCGTTACATCTGTTCCCGTTGCTTGATCGGCTTGAATGGTTGTAACGGTTTGAACGGCTTGAGCTCACTTGTACTTCCCGTGGCACTCCCGGATCATCCGGTTGACCAGGGCCACACCGGCTTTGGCGGCCGGCCAGTCGCTGGTGGCGGCATTCACGAAGCACTTCCGGACCGCCAGGGTGCAGCCGGCCCAGGCGGCCTGCCATTCCCCGTCGGCGAAGAGATTGAATTCCTCGCACCGTTTCAGCAGCCCTTCGGTTTCGGCCCGTTCCGGCATCTCACCGGCCTCGATCAGCTTCGAGACCGATTTCCACAGACGGCCGATCTCCCTCTTCAGCTTTCTGCCGCCGTACCCGGTTTCGGTCTGGGAGCGCGGCGGCATCCGGCCCGAGGGGAGTGCCGCGGCCGGAGAGGGACCTTCCGGGGCCGCCGGTTTCCCGGTCACCGGCATCTTGACGGCAAGGGCATGGTCGGCCATGTCACCTTTCAGCTTGTGTTTCACCTTGAGAGAGACGGGCTCGCCCACGGCAACCGCATGGCGACCGATCCGCACCTGGCCCCGTGCAAGGTCGGCTGCCGCTGCCTGCAGCTCCCCGGCGACGTCCGCCCGGCTCAGGCTGCCTTTCTTCTTCTCTTTCTCGGACATGGGACTCCTCGGAAGGAAAGGGAGGCAAGAAACGACTTTTTCTTTACAAATCAGGCTACCAAAAACGAGAGGCGAGGCAAAAGGGAATTCCTGACATCGGCTTGTTGCTCGCGGCCGGCCAGGCCAACCTCGCCAGCGCCCTCGGAAAAGGCACAAAAGGGCTGTGCGAACGGGGACAAACGAGTTGACAAGTATGTCTGGGAGACTATATTTGATTTCTTTTTGCCAGTGCCGCTCAGCCCACGCGGCGGACCATCGAGATTTCCATCTCCAAGTCCAAATCAATCCAATGCAGGGAAACGACTCATGAAAATCACAGGTGCGCAGGCGTTTGTCAAGTGCCTTGAAGAACAGGGTGTGGAGGTCATTTTCGGTTTTCCGGGAGGGGCCGTCATCGATCTCTATGACGAGCTGCTGAGAACGGACAAGATCACTCACGTGCTGGTCCGCCACGAGCAGGCCGCCATCCACGCGGCCGATGCCTACGGCCGGGTCAAGGGCGACGTCGGCGTGGC
>JAJYKH010000075.1 GCA_021788685.1 Deltaproteobacteria bacterium
GTATCGCTGCATCCTGGCCGACAGCAAGGCAAGATTGAAATAGGCGCCAGGGTAAGCCACTGGGTCGACATCGAGAGCCTTCAGGTAGAAGTCAACGGCCCTGGCGTAGTCTTTCCGTTGAGTCATCGCGTTCGCCTGGACGACATACTTCCGCTGTTCTTCGGACATCGTCGGCTTGACGGCAAGGGCCCGATACTGCGCTGCCCGCGATGCAAAATGCGCCACTCGATGTTCTTTTATTTTTTTGAATTCCTGCTGCATGAAGAAAAGGTCATCGGCAATTCTATGCGCCTCTTCCGCATTCAGCCTGCCGATGGCCACCTGCCGCTCCCCCAATAAAACCGTTTCACCGTTTTCAGAAACAGTTATCGGCAAATCGGGCAGATCGGCATAAAGGACAAAAAGCCGCGAGCTCTCCTTGAGCATGCTCTCCTGGACAGAGATGTTTTTCGTTTCTATATCGAGAGGATATTGGGGAGAGGCACCAAAGTTATACATCACACTCATTGGCACTGCACCTTCCTCGATTGTTTTTATACCTCCTTCCGAACGCATCAAATCGCGGAGATGATGTTGGGCGAAGTAGCTGTCGCCGAAATACAAATCAAGGGCGGCCCCCCGGTTCTCCAGCAGCCCTGCAAGGTCCTCTCTGGCGGCCGCGAAGGTCTTGATGCCGGCGGGCAGCTTCGGGTGATACCCGGCCTCGGGCGCACTGCCCGCGCCCAAGTCCGGACCGGGCGAAGCGCACCCCGAAAATGCCGCACTGACGGCCACCCACAGGACGAATCCCAAAATGCGCCTGGGTGAAGACATGGTTTTCCTCCTTCCCTTCGTGTCGTCGTTCATGCCCGTTCTGCTTCTCCATCGTTTGCCTTGCCCTGGTCTTTACGGCATCCAAGGCGGCAATGATGAAAGGAGAGAAGGGTCGGTTTTCTGGCGGCTCCGGAAAGACGGGCAGCGCCCCGTCTTCCACGATTTATCCCGTGTTTCAGCCAGTTGAGGCTCTATAATAAGACGAGGAGCAGCCTGGTCAACCAAAACCACAAGTCATTCCGCTCCGCTCGAAACCGCGCGGAAGAGTATTGCCGGGGAAGCACAACGGAAGAAGCAGGGGGGCGGCTCGTAATGGGGAAGCGCTCAGAAAGGGCTGGCCTTGCCCTTCTGAATCACCACTTCCCTGACCTGCTGCGGGCTGGTGCGGAGCAGCGCGATCGCGGGATGGAGCCCCGGGTCAGGTCGTTTCGGCGGGGGAGCGGGACTCCGGGTTGGGGGATGAATGGCTGGTGAGAGGGGGCGGACGGCGAACCTTTACGGGGCGGCCGCCGGCAGGGCAAGGGGCCTGCCCGCCAGGGAGCGCCGGTGGCGGCTGCGCTCGGCGATGATCACCGCCCGCAGGGTCTCGATGGCCTCTTCCAGGTCGTCGTTGACCACCAGGTAATCGTATTCGGAGGCTGCGGCCATTTCCCGGCGGGCGTTCTCCAGACGGAGGCGGATGGTCGCCTCCCCGTCGGTCTTCCGGCCGGTGAGCCGCCGCTCCAGCTCCTCCCAGGACGGCGGGGCCACGAAGACGGTGACCACCGGCCACTCGCCCTGGCCCCGGACCTGCCGCGTCCCCTGGACGTCGATGTCGAGGATGAGGTCGGTGCCCCGGGCGAGCTGCCCCCCCACCGCCTCCCGGCTGGTGCCGTAGAAGTTGCCGTGCACCACCGCCCATTCGAGAAAGCCCCCCCGGTCGCGCACCGCCGCGAACTCGTCCCGCCCCACGAAGTGGTAGTGGACGCCGTTCTGCTCGGCCGGGCGCGGAGCGCGGGTGGTGTGGGAGACGGAAAAGGCCACCCCCGGCAGCACCTGCAGCAGCCGTTGGAGGATGGTGGACTTGCCGGTGCCCGACGGCGCGGACACGATGAAGAGGGTCCCCGGCACTACAACGCTCCCTCTTCCGGCTTGTCACCGGGGGCCGAGGGCATCAGCCGCTGGGTGATGGTCTCGGGCTGCACCGAGGAGAGGATCACGTGGTTGCTGTCCAGGATGAGGATCGATCGGGTGCGGCGCCCCTCGGTGACGTCGATGAGCTTGCTGTTTTCCCTGGCCTCGTCCTTGAGCTTCTTGATGGGAGACGACTTGGGATTGACCACCGCCAGGATGCGGCTGGCCACCACCGCGTTGCCGAAACCGACATTGATCATCGTCCGATCCATATTGCTCACTCCTCCCCTTTATGTTTCCTCTCGTGCCAGAAACGAGGATTTTTCGTTCGAGTGCAAGGCGCGAAGAAGCCGAAAAAGCGGAGCGCAGTCCTTGCGTGACCATTTTTCGGGACTGAGCAACGCAGCAATCGGGCAAAAAGACCGTTTCTGGACTACTCCAGGTTCTGCACCTGCTCCCGCATCTTCTCGACTTCGTTCTTCAGCTCCACCGTCTGGTGGGCGATGGCGGCGTCGCTGATCTTCGAGGCCAGGGTATTGATCTCCCGGAGGAATTCCTGGAGCAGGAAATCGAGCCGCCGGCCCACCGGCTCGTCGGAGTCGAGGAAGCTCCCGAACTGGACGATGTGGCTGCGCAGCCGCACCAGCTCCTCGGTCACGTCCGCCTTGTCGGCCATGAGCGCCACCTCCTGGGCCAGCCGGGCGGGATCAATATCGACCCCGGCCAGGAGGTTGTCAAGGCGTTCCTGGAGCTGGGCCTGCTTTTTGGCCGCCAGGTCCGGGACCGCCGCCTCGATCCGGCCGACGGTCTCCCCGAACCGGGCGAGGCGCTCCAGGAGATCGGCGCGCAGGGCGGCCCCCTCCTGCCGGCGCATGGCGAGCCCCTGCTCAAGGGCGGCGGCCAGGGCCTCCCGCACCGGCGGCCACACGGCATCGGGGTCCTCCTCCCCTTCCACCGGGGCGATGATGTCCCGGAAGGAGGCCAGGAGGGCGAGATCGGGGGCCTGGGGCAACCCCAGCTCGCGCTGGATGCGGAGCAGGCCTTCATGGTACTCCCGGGCGAGCGGCAGGTTCACCTCCAGGAGGACGGGCTGCTCCCGGTGGCCCGCCGCGTTCACCGTCACGTCGATGTGCCCCCGGGTGTAATAGGCGGCGATCTCCTTCTTGATCCGCTCTTCGAGGGCGGCATACTGCCGTGACATCTTCAGGTGGATGTCGCAGTAGCGGTGATTGACCGAGCGGACCTCCACGGTCCAGGTCAGGCCCTCCGCCGTCTTCTCCCCCTTGCCGAAGGAGGTCATGCTCAGCAGCCGATTCATGACACCCATTCACCGTTGTGGAAGGAAATTGCAGCCATCTTCGGATCGCAAAACGTTCAGCAGTGCCGCAGATGCGCGAAAGCGGCCTGTGAGGCTGTACCCTGGTACGCGAACAGGCCGCTGACAAAGCAGATGCGGTGCTGCTGGACGTTTTTCATGGAATAACCTGCAAGAGCTCGTCAGCCTTGGCGGTGGCGGTGCCCACCTTGCCGACCACGATGCCGGCGGCATAGTTGGCCAGGGTGGCGGCGGCCGGGAGGGAAAGCCCGCTCGCGAGCCCCAGGGCCAGGGTGGCGGCCACCGTGTCCCCGGCGCCGGTGACGTCGTAGACCTCCTTGGCCACCGTGGGGATGCTGAACAGCTCCTCCCCTTGTTCCAGGAGGGCCATGCCCGCCTCGCCGCGGGTCACCAGCACCGCCCGGCATTCCAGGCCCGCGAGCAGGGCCCGGGCCGCCGCGGTCAGGCTTTCCTCGTCATGAATGGCCAGGCCGGACATGAGGGCCGCCTCGTGGTGGTTGGGGGTGATCACCGTCGCCCCCCGGTAGCGCTCGGAAGGACCCGGCTTGGGATCGACCACCAGGGGCGGGTTGCCGTTGCCGGCAAGCAGCCGGCGCAGCTCCTCCATGAAGGCGGGGGTGATCAGTCCCTTGGCGTAGTCGGAGACGATCACCGCGTCGAAGGCGTGGAGGTTCTCCGCCAGGAATTTTTTGATCTGCCCCACGCAGGCGCCGGACAGCTCGCCTTTGACCTCCCGGTCCACCCGGACCACCTGCTGGCTCTGGGCGATGATCCGGGTCTTCTTGATCGTGGGCCGGTCGCCGGCCCTGATTACCCCGTGGGTGGGAGAGGAGAGGTCCGCGAGCAGCCCCAGCAGCTGGTCGCCGATGGGGTCGGCGCCGACCACCCCGCAGAGGGTGGCCCGGGCGCCCAGGGCGTAAAGGTTGTTGAGGACGTTGGCCGCCCCTCCCAGGAGCACGGTCTCGCGGGTGACGTTGACCACCGGCACCGGGGCCTCCGGGGAGATGCGGCTCACCGAGCCCCAGATGAAGTGGTCGACGATGATGTCGCCGATAACCAGGACGTTCGCCTTCTGGAAACCGGCAACCGCCAGCCGGAGATCCTCGGATTGCAAGGGGACCACGTCAGCTCCTTTTTCCTGTTGTCGATTTGCCCCGCCGCCCGTAAGCCATCACGGGGCACCACATCTGCTTTGTCAGCGGCCTTCTCGCCTACCTTGTGCATAGCCTCACAGGCCGATGCCGCGCATCTGCGGTGCCCTGGACGGCTTACAGAGGGGAGTGCAGCCGGGAAACGATCGCTTCGATCAGCCCCGCCCGTTCGGAAGCCGCCGCAGGGGGCGCCTCCACCCGCACGGTCGCGGTGGTCGGGGCCGGCGAGCGCCAGCGGGCAAAAAACCGCGGGTTGGGCGCCCCCGCGAACACGATGACGGCAGGCGTCCCGACCGCTCCGGCCAGGTGCTGCCCGCAGGAATCGTAGCCGCAGAAGCCATCGGCCTGGGAGATCAAAGCGGCGAGCGCCCCCAGGGAACCGTCGAAGCCGATCACGCCGTGGGCGAAGGGAGGGTGCCAGCCAGCCATTTCCTCCTGGGCCAGGGAGCCAATCGGAAAACCCTGGCGGCCCATGGCCGCGACGAGCGAAAGAATTCTCTCCTTTTCTTCGGAATCGCCGCCGGTGTCAAGGAGAATGACACTCTTTCCCCGGGCCTTCAGCAGGGCGGCCAGCAGCTCTTCCTCGAAGGGTCCCGGCAGCCGTTTGCGCGGGTTGTTCCCCACCCCCAGGTTGACGACGAGGACCGCCTCCGCCCCCCTCTCCCGCAGGCGGGCGCAGCAGTCCCGGGCCGCGGCCATCATACCAGCGGGCAGAAACAGCCGCGGCGCGGCCGGATTTTCCGCCGCCAGCACCCGGTCGAGCCAGACATTGGCAAGCTCCGGGAGGGACGGCTCCCGATCGGTCATCGGATTGGTGCGGGAGCTGAAATACCAGGTCTGGCCCTCGGCCATCACCGGCAGGAGCCCGAGCTGGCTCAGCCGGGTGTCGGGATCGAAGAGCAGGAGCTGGCCATTTTCCAAGCCCTCGGCCTCCCGGGCGATCAGCTCCGCCAGCCGGGGCCAGTGTGCGAAACGGTCGGCCAGGGGGCCGCCCTGGCGGGGGTAGTCGAGGCGGAGGCAGCGGAGCCGGGGATGGCCAGCAAAAAAATCCTCCAGGTGGCCGGGGCCGGCCAGGACGATCTCCGCCCGGGGCAAGGCCGCGAGCAGCCGCTGCACGATGACGCTGGTGACCGCGACGTCGGCGCCGGCGCTCACCCGCGACAGGACCACCGCCTTCCGCACCTGTTCCCGCGTGGCGGCAGGAAGGGGCCGGGGAGTCCGGAGCCGCTCGTAGCGGCGCAAGAGCGCTTCCGCCCAGTCGGGCCCGCAGGGGGCCAGGGCGGCAGCGATCTCCCGCCCGTCCGGCTGGCCGGTCACAAAGGAGAGGACCCGCAAGAGCACCAGGTTGCAGGTGCGGACCCCCGTGTCACTGAAATCGTCGCACAACCCCTCGACGATGGTGGCGTAGAGCGCCTGGACCCCGGCCCGCGCGACCTCCGGGTCGTGGTGAGTCGCCATCGCGCAAAGCCGGTCGAGCAGCCGGAGGCGCACCCGGCCCTCTCCCAAGGCATCGCGGATGAACGCATCCGCAAGCGCCTGGGCCGACTCGGCCGTCGCCGGGGTGTCCTCCCCCGCGGGCGAAAGCCGCGCCCTGTTGGAACGGTTCTTCGTAGCCAACCCTCGCCCGAACGGAAAAAATTTGGTGGAATGGAAAACGCCTGGGAAAGGCCCATTATAGACGCGGGCCAAGCCAGCGGCAAGATTTTGCCTGGGGCATGAAACGGTTGTTCCGCCTTGGAGGTCCTCTGCCGATGATGCAGCCCCGCCGGGGGGGAGCCCGGACCGGGCTGTACCGAGCCCTCCGCCACCTCGCGCTATCGCCGCATCGCCAGCCAGAAACGGAGCAGGTTCCTGATAAACGGAGTGATTCGCGTGCGGTTGTAGGCATCGGCCAGCTTCTTGATCACCTCCGCCTGGGTGGGATAGGGATGGATGGTCCGGGCGATGGCCATCAGGCCAGTGCCGGCGGTCATGGCCAGGGTGAGCTCGTTGATCATTTCCCCCGCATGGCTGGCGACGAGGGTGGCCCCCAGGATCCGGTCGCTCCCTTTTCGGAGATGGACCCGGGCGAGCCCTTCGGTTTCGCCGTCCAGCCGGGCCCGGTCCACCTCGGCCAGGTCCATGGTGAGGGTGGTCACCTCGAAGCCCCGCGCCCTGGCTTCCCTTTCCGAGAGGCCCACGTGGGCCACCTCTGGGTCGGTGTAGGTGCACCAGGGGACCACCAGGTCCGACTTCCGGCGGCGGGCGTGGAACAGGGCATTGGCGATGAGGAGGCGGGCCTGGGCATCCGCCATGTGGGTGAATTTGTAAGGCGAGCAGATGTCGCCTGCGGCGAAGATGCGCGGATTGGTGGTCCGCAGCCGGTCGTCCGTCGTGACCCCCGCCGGGCCGTAGGCCACCCCGGCCGCTTCCAGCCCCAGTCCTTCCACGTTGGGGAGGCGGCCCGCGGCAACCAGGATCAGGTCGGCCCCCACCTGGGCCGCCCTCCCCTGCTGCTCGAAAAAAAGGACCTTGTCCCGGCCCTGCCGCTCGATCCGGGTGATCCGGGCCCGGAGGCGAAGCTCGATCCCCTCCCGCCCGAACCGCGCCGCGAGCAGTCGGGAGACGTCCTCGTCTTCCCTGGGCAGGAGGCGGCCGGGGAGCAGCAGCAGGGTCACCCGCGCCCCCAGCCGGGCAAAGGCCTGGGCCAGCTCGCAGCCGACCGGGCCGCCGCCGATCACCGCCAGGCGGGCGGGCAGCCCGGTGAGGGAAAAGACGGTTTCGTTGGTGAGGTACCCTGCCGCCTCGATCCCGGGAATGGGGGGCACCGCCGCCCGCGCCCCGGTGCAGACGGCCGCCCGATGGAAGCGCAGGAGCTTGGAGCCGACCTCCAGCCGGTCCGGGCCGATGAACCGGCCGCTGCCCAGGAAGACGTCCACCCCCAGCTCATCGCGGAAGCGCCGGGCCCCGTCATGCCCGCTGAGCCCGGCCCGCACTTCCTGCATCCGGGCCATGGCCCGGCCGAAATCGAGGGAAAGCCCCTCACTCCCGGCCACCCCGAACCCCTCGGCATGGCGGGCATCGTGGAAGACGCGGGCGGCCCGGATCAGCCCCTTGGACGGCACGCAGCCCACGTTGAGGCAGTCGCCGCCCATGAGATGCCGCTCCACCAGGGCGACCTTGGCCCCCAGGCCGGCGGCCCCGGCGGCGCACACCAAGCCGGCGGTGCCCGCCCCCACCACCACCAGGTTGTAACGCTTCGCCGGCTCGGGATTGACCCAATCCGGAGGGTGGACGTTCGCCACCAGCTTCCTGTTGCTGGGGGTTTCCGGCAGGACGAACGGCGACCCTCCCATGCCATCCCTCGGGTTTTGAAGGCAATCGCCAGCGATCAGCAGGTTGGATCAATGAGCTCAAAAGGATTCACGGGCGGCTCACTCGCCGACGATCATCCTGATCCACTCCCTGGCCGGCTCCGGTCCCCAGCTGCCGGCCTCGTAGAAGTTGAGCCTGGCCGCCCGGTCGTCGCAGGTTTCACAGGACTCCAGGATGGGGGTCAGGAAGGACCAGCAGAGGTCCACCGCATCCTGGCGCCAGAAGAGCATCTGGTCGCCCTGGATGATGTCCAGGAGGACCCTCTCGTAGGCATCGAGCACCGGCCCGCCCTCTTCGAAGTACTTGAAGTCCATGGTCACCGACCGGAGCCTGACCCGGGGACCGGGGACCTTGGTCTCGAAGGTGAGCTTGATCCCCTCTTCGGGATAGATCCCCAGGACGAGCCGGTTGGCGATGATCTTTCGCCCCATGATCTTCTCGAACAGGGAGTGGGGCACTTTCCTGAACTGGATGACGATCCGGGTGTCCTTGCGGGCGAGGCGCTTTCCCGACGCGAGATAAAAGGGCACGCCCCCCCAGCGCCAGTTGTCCACGAAGACCCGCAGCATGGCAAAGGTGGGGACGAGGGAGGCATGGTCCACCCCGGGCTCGTCCCGATAGGCCGGAACCGGGCGCCCATCCACCGTGCCAGCGGCGTACTGGCCCAAAACCAGGTTTCCTTCCGTGCCTTCCTCCGTGAGGGACTTCAGAGCCCGGAACACCTTGACCTTCTCGTCCCGCACCTGGTCGGCCTCGAAATGGGACGGCGGCTCCATGGCCGTCATGGCGAGCAGCTGCAGCATGTGGTTCTGAAACATGTCCCTGAGCACCCCCGCCTGCTCGTAGTAGCCGGCCCGGTGCTCCACCCCGAGCTGCTCGGCGGTGATCATTCCCACGAAGTCGATATGGGTCCGGTTCCAAACCGGCTCGAAAATGGCGTTGGCGAACCGGAGCATCAGGATGTTCTGCACCGTTTCCTTGGCCATGTAGTGATCGATCCGGAAGATCTGCCGCTCGCTGAAGCTCCGGTGCAGAATCCGGTCGAGCTCCAGGGCCGATGCAAGGTCCCGGCCGAAGGGCTTCTCGGCCACGATCCGCGCCCAGCCGGCCTGACCGCCGGTTTCTCCGGAGAGCCCGGCAGAGCCGATCATCTCGGAGATCTTCGGCAGGAGAGAAGGCGGCACCGCCAGGTAGAAGATGCGGTTCCAGCCGGTCTGCCGCTCCTCGTCCAGCTTCCGCAGGTATTCGGAAAGAGACGTATAATTGGCGGGGTCGTCGTATGTGAGCGATTTGTAGTGCAGGTGCGCCGCGAAGCCGGCCCATCGATCGCAGCGGGCGCCCTCCAGGCAGGCCTTCTCCATTTTGCCCCGGAACTGGTCGTCGCTGTACGGGGTGCGGCTGCAGCCCACGATGCTGAAGGCATCCGGCAGGCTGCCGTGGAGAAACAGCTTGTAGAGAGCGGGGATCAGCTTTCTGGCGGTAAGATCGCCCGAGGCGCCGAAGATCACCAGGAGGAAGGGGTCCGTGGACTCGGGTCCGAGCGCCTCCCATTCCGCCTCCGGCGCCACCCCTTTGATTCTAAGCTCCATGAGCGGCGAACCAGTAGAGGTGCCCCTTCGGCTGCACCCGGGCGGCCGGGAAACGGGCCGCGGCGGCTTCGGGGCGGTCGATGATCTCCCTCATCACCCCCTGCTTGGCGGTGCCGGAGACCAGGAACAGGACATTGTCGGCATTATTGAGCACCGGGAGCGTCATGGTGATCCGCGCCACCTCCGGCTTGCCCCGGGGGCCGGCCGCCGCGACCCATTTCTCGTTTTCGCCGGCGGCCTCCGAGCCCGGGAAGAGGGAGGCGGTGTGGCCGTCCTCGCCGAGGCCGAGGAGGACCAAGTCGAACCGGGGATAGCCGTCCGCGGTCCGCCCCGGATGAAGGGCGAAGAAATCGCGCAGCTCCTGCTCGTAGGTCGCCGCCGCCTCCGCCGGCGCCCCCACCTCGGCCCGCATGCGGTGCACATTGCCGGCGGGAATCGCCACCCGATCGAGCAAGGCCTCCTTCGCCATCCCGAAATTGCTTTCGGGCCGGTCGGGCGCCACGCACCGCTCGTCCCCCCAGAAAAGGTGGAAATCCTGCCAGGCCTGCCTGCTGCTGTAAGGCGGGGAAGCCAGAATCTCGTACAGCCGGCGCGGGGTGCTGCCGCCGGCCAGCACCAGGGTGAAGAAACCGTGCCGCCTGATCGCCCCCGCCGCCGTCTTCTGCACCTGGTCCGCCGCCTTGAGGGCGGCCAGCTCCAGGTTGGCATAGGTGCGGATTTCGGGCCGCGCGAGCTGAACGGTCATGAAATGGTCCTCCGGCTTCGATGAGTGGCGGCAGTGTTTCTGTCCGTTTCCTGCACGCGGAATCTCCTTCCTTTCTCAACTATATGCCAGAGCGTGTCCGGCTGGCAAATGGGAGCGGTCCGGGAGCGGCAAACCGAGCCACCTTCTATCCTCCCCGCAGC
>JAJYKH010000076.1 GCA_021788685.1 Deltaproteobacteria bacterium
CAGGTCTGCCGTTGCTGGTGATGATCATCTCCCGTTCCTCCGGGAGCTCCTTCCACACCTGGGCCGACTTGCCCCTCAGGTCACGCACGCCCAGGAATTTCATGATTCGCCTCCATTGTGCTCTCATTATGTACACAAAGTCACTCAAGGCAATCCCCTTAGCAACAGAGGGAATCCGCGATGCTCTGCTCATGAAATTTTCCTGACAATCTCTTGGCCTCCCGAGGTGTGTATGTCCCCACAGCGCTCACGGATTCAGGTTCCCTTCTTCCCCACCCAGGAAGATCGCGCCCGAGCGCTGCCTCTTCAAGAAGGCAGCGGAGATTCGCACTTGGGAGGCATGCGCCAGGGGTTGACCTTTCCTGTCAGGGCTCTCACCCGGCGCAGATTCCGTATTTCGGAAGGATCTCGTGGAGCATCATGAGGCGATACTGCTGGAGCGCATTGTGAAACTTTCCCCAGTCGCTTTCCATGAAGCCATCCCGGTAGTCGTACACCGGCATGTCGAATGCCGTGCCGAGGGCCTTCGCTTTCCAGGAACCCCTGCCGTTTTCGTCATAGGAAATGTCTTCCTTGCCGAAGCTGAACTGTCCGCCCCGGATCGCCGCCAGCCACGCCCTGTGCCTTTCGCCCCCGTCCGGGTCCGTTGTCTCCGAGAACAGCGTCCTCACGCGCGCGGCATCCTGCGCGGGCAACCCTGTCTCCGCCGCCCCCCGGTACTTCTGCATGAACTTGCACATGGCGTCGGCAGCCTCGCAGAAAAAGTTTGTATTGTTGCGGGTTATCTGTTTCCCCTGGCCGTTCACATACTGCCATGACAGGAAAGGCATGTCGGGAAAGACCTGCGCGCGGCCGTGCCCGAGCGGCGGGATGACCTTCTCCGCCAGCCAGGAGCCGAGCACCCCGGCGAGGTTGTTGTCAAAGGCCCCGGAATGGCCGATCTCCTCCGCATGATCGACCTCGTTGATCTCATGGAGAACCCCGGCAAACCCTTGATGCGCCCAGGTATCCGCATAGACGTGCATCGTAATGCCGAGGGCGTGCAGCGCGTTCGGCTTCCCCCTGACCGCGAGGGCGGCCGCAAGCATATCCTGCGCCACGGAGCTCTTGTTTCCCGGCCAGCAGACGATCTTGTCAATGAAATGGTTGCCGACCATGCCCTTCTGGTCCGTGCCTCCGTTGCCGGGAAGAAAATGAAACGGAAGCCAGACAATGTGATTCTTGGTGTCGTCGAGGTTTGCGGGATCGATGGTTTTGTGCGCGGAGCAGATACGGCTGTACATCGCCTTGTTGTGAAAGCAGATGGTGCCGTCGCTGACCGCATCATCCACGTACTGGGCCGCGTAGGCGATGATTTCCGCCTCCGCTGCGGTAAACCCGGCAGCGCGCGCGGTGACATAGGTTACGGCATGGTGAAAATCGATCTGCATGATTGCTCCTCCTGTGGATTGGGTGTTCTTACCTCGGCGACGGCCCGGGAAAGCTCCGCCTGGAGCATTCCCGTCCACTGCCGCTCCTCTTCGGCGGACATCATCGCGGCCGGCGGCGCATCGGGCACGGGCTGGCCGATGGCCTGCCGCTTCCCGGTCCCGCCGGGGTTGTACGGCAGGCACCCGCACCGCCTGATCCCGAGACCTCCGAGCATCTTCCCGATCCCGCGGAGATTACCTTCGGTGGCGGTCACCCCCGGCACCAGGGGGACACGCGGAAATAGCCTGTCAGGCGCCTCGGCCGCCAGCCAGGCCAGGTTCCGCAGAATGGTCCCGTTGCCCCGGCCCGTGAGCCTTCGATGCGCTTCCGCGCTGATCAATTTCACGTCGAAGCAGATCAAGTCGAGGTGCGGCAGCAGCATCTTCCGGAACCGGTCCCGTTCGAACAGGCCGCAGGTCTCGATCGCCGTATGGACGCCCTGGGCTTTCAAGGTGCGGAGAAGGCCGGCCAGATACTCCGCGTGCAGCGTCGGCTCGCCGCCGGAGACCGTCACCCCGCCGGCGGAGACCTCGTAAAAGAGCCGGTCCTTCATCAGAAGCGTGATCAGCTCAGCCACCGGATAGAATCTGCCGACCCGTTGGAGGGCCGTTGCCGGGCAGGCGTCCACGCAGGCCCCGCAGGCGGTGCACCGGCCCCGGTCGATGCGCCCGGGACCGCCGTCCACGGCCTTTTCGGGGCAGGCCCGGACGCACTCATGGCAGCCGATGCACCGCTGCCGGTGCCAGGCGATCTCCCGGTCCGGCCGCATCGACTCCGGGTTATGGCACCAGACGCAGGCAAGGGGGCAGCCCTTGAAAAAGACCACGGTCCTGATCCCCGGGCCATCGTCAAGGGCGTACCTCTTGATGTCGAAGACGAGCGGCTGCCTCTTTCCGTTCATCGGCCGGTCGCCATGAGCTGGAGCCGTTTTGCCATGAAAGCAAATTTGTAGAGGTAGTTCAGGTTTCCGGCAAGGGTGACTTCCTGCCTGAGCATGGAGCCCAGGACATCGGGCTTGGGCGAAAGGAGATAGCCCATCAGCGCCTTGGAATCCTTGAAAGTGACCGTAACGTTCGGGTCGCCGGCCTCTTCCTCCCGGACCTCCAGGCCGTTGTCCCTGAAAATGGCCGACACCGTTATCGAGCCGTCCAGGCTTCGGAACAAGTACGTTGCCGCGAAGTCCTGGATGTTTCTTCTGAAGTCGTGATCGAACAGAAAAACCAGCTTCATGAGGTCGAGGAGGAGCGCCAGGAACCCTTCCGCGAATTCCGACTCCAGGCACTCCACCAGCTTTCGGCCCGCGAGCTGGACCACGGCATGCTCCGCAAGCGCCCAGGCGTGAGGACTGGGCGCTTGCTCTTCCTCCGGGGCGGGAGATCCGTCCATGCCCGCGGCGGGAAGCGGGACGGCCCGGCCTGTCCGCAGGTCGTAGGCGGTCCGGGTGATGATCTCGTCCTTCATGGCCTCGTTCAGGTCCTTGAAGTAGGCCGAATAGCCCGAGACCCTGACGAGAAGCTCCGGATATCTTTCCGGGTGGCGCTTGGCATCGAGAAGCGTCTCGTAGGAAAGGATATTGAACTGGACATGGAGCCCGCCGTACCGGCAGTAGGCTTCGATCGTCTGGCTGAAGCGGGCCAGGTCTTCCGGGCCTGAAACGGCGGGGAGCTTCAGGTTGAGGGCCTCGCCCCCGGGAATGTGCCGGCTGTCGAGCGCGGCCACGGCCCTGAGACAGGGCGTGAGGTCCCCGGCGGCCTGCGACACCGGGGTAATGCCGCTGGCAAAGACCTGGTGGGCCTTCCGCCCGTTGGGGAGCGCGCCGGAGAGCTTCCCCTGTCCCGCGTGGTTGGTCATGGTCCAGTAGGCGGGCCGGTATTTCCCGCCGCGGTAGCTCGTATGCCCCTGGTAGAAGTCGTACAGGAAGCCGATCAGGTCTTGCGCGTTCCTGGCGGCAACGGGATCGTCGGTCCCGAATTTCGGCATCCTGCTCCGCAGCCTGGCCAGGAGGGCGTCGGCCCCTTCGAAGTCGTTCTGGAGCGCCTGCAGCAGATCGGCGAAGGTGCAGCTCCGGTCCGTGAAAACGGCTTGCTGGATGGCGCTCAGGGAATCCACCGTGTCCGCGAAGCCGATGTGGGTCGCGCCCGAGGCATTGTAGCGGGCCCCTCCCCTGATCAGGTCCGCCCCTTTCTCCATCGGCCCGTCGAAGAGCGCGGAGAGAAGCGGGGTGGGCATCAGCTCCTGGTGGGCCCGCCCGAGATCTTCGTTGAGCGTGATCGCCTCCCCTGCCAAGAAGGCAAGCTGCCCTTGGAAAGCCTCCCGGAATTGGCCGAAATCGGTGAAGGTGGCGGGGTCGCCGGTCGCTGGCCCGATCTGGTCGTCCCCGGTGATCGGCCGCTTGCCGTTGTAGAGGGCCAGCTCGAGAGCAGAGACGAGGTTGAGCATGATGGAGCTGGAAGCGTCGTAGCTCCGGCCTGCCACCGCCAGCTCCACGCAGCCGATGATCGCGTAGTCGCGCGCATGGGCCGTCTCCACGCCCTGGTTCTCCAGGGCGGAGATCGCGGCCACATCGTTGTAGCAGGCCGGCACCGCATGGGTCGCGGCAATGACCTCGGCCACGCGGTCCCGGTACGCGGGAGGGTTCTTTTCATGATGGTACCGGGCGTTCATGCTGGGGTCGCGGGTCTTCAGAAGCTCCGTGACCCTCAGCATGATATAGGTGAGATCGTTGACCGCGTCCTCCCCGGCCTCGTCCACCCCGCCCACGGTCACGGCCGGCACCGTCCCCGCGCCGCCGAACAGCTCCTCGGCGGTCTCCGGCACGAGGTTCGTGTTGTCGTTCAGCTTGAGCCAGAGGCAGCCGACCAGCTCCATCGCTTCCCGGACCGTCAGGAGGCCCCGGTCCACGTCGGCCCGGTAGTACGGGTAAAGGATTTGGTCCAGCCGGCCGGGGCTGATGGCCATGTTGATGTTTTCGGCATGGATGGCAATCTGGAGCAGCCACACGGCATTGACCGCCTCGCGGAAGGTGCGGGCGGGCTTTGCCGGGACCCGGGCGGTGACCTCCGCCATGCGGAGCAGATTCGCCCTGCGGCCGGGATCCTTCTCGCTTGCGGCAAGCTCGCTTGCCCGGGCGCTGAGGCGGGCGGCGTAGGCGATGGCCCCTTCCAGGGCGATGCGAACGGCGCGGTAGAAATCCCGCTTCCCGCATTGCTCCGGGGATTCGGGCCCGGCCGGCAGCAGCTTTTCGTGCTTGCGGGCCTCTTCGACGATTCCCGAAAGTCCTGTTTCGAGGACGGCCTTATAATGGGGCACCGTGTGAGAAATGGCGCCCGCCTTGCCCGCGAGGAAGAAGACGATCCGCTCGAAAAGCCGCATGCACTGAGGATCGCCGTTCTTCTTCCGGGCGTGCTCGAGGATGCTCCGCTCCATCCAGAACGGATAGATCTCGAAATTGAGGGTATCGGCGTCCTCCCGGGAGAGCCGGAGCCGATTCTTCGCCCGGTCGCTGATGGTGTCGAGCTCCGGCCAGATGGTCATGCCGGTGAGCTCGGGATAAACAGGCGCGCCGTAGAATTTGGAAGTCGTGGTCCCGGCCAGCAGGTTGTCGCCGAAAAAAAGAGGCGCCTTCTCGGAAAGGAACCGGTTGACCGCCCGGGCATAGCGGAGTTCCATCGAATCGCCGCCCTCGGCGGTCTCCTGCAAAGAACGCGTGACATGCAAGGCGCGCTCGATGCAGACCTCCGGTTTGGCGCCCATGTTGGCCTCGCGCAGCCGGGCCAGAAGAGGCATGTTGCTCAGATCGTAGGCCTTGAGGCCGATATCGTTCAAGGTAATCGGCGGCATCTGTTTCCTCCTGAACCCTTTCCTCCGGGCAAGGAGAAAGGGCTCGCGATTTCGAAAATAATTCCGGAAAAGTGTCGAACAGTTCTTCGGGATGGATCCCACTCTATTCCCGGTAAACTCTCACAAGAAATACCAGATCAAGGAAAAAATCAAGGAAATCAGATATCAAGCCGGAAAAAGCCCAGGAGAGCAGGGGGGGGGATTACGAGAGGAAAAGAACGGTCCAGGACAGGCATGATTTCAGAATCCGCGGGAGGCTTTTTTCTTCGCGCCCCTCGCAGCGAAAACCATTCTGCGCAAGTCAGGGCCGGATGCATCCCGGAAAATCCACCGGGCAGCGCACTAAATGCCCTGCCTTGTTGCGGAAAAGGAGGTAGCCCTTCTCCACGCCGTGGAGGAGCAGCTCTTTGGTGATGCGCACGTCCTCCCGGCAGTAGCTGATGATCTCGTCGAAACGGCCTTCCTTGTACCACTGGAGGGCCTGGAGGCCATCCGCGCTCTTCCTCACCCCCAGGGTGTGCTCCGTGAGGTGGTCGAGGGTGAGGCGGTAGCCGAGGCGGTTCTTCACCACTTCGAGGATGTCCAGGGTGGGCAGGGAGTGGAGGTCGAAGGTCGTGTAGGCGGAGAGCACCAGGTTGTCGAACCGCTTGTTGTTGAACCCCACCACCAGGTCAAGCTGCCGGAGGCGGGCGATGAAGTCCCCGACCTCCTCCTCCCGGTAGACGAGGTATTGATCGGATTCGGCCTCGTAGAGCACCACTACGCTGATCCCCATCCGCTCCGCCAGGTGCCACCCGCCCACCTCTGCCGCCGACCGCTTGGTCTCCACGTCGAACACCCCGTACCGGGCGGGCAGCCCGGCGGCGGCCCTGACGGCCGGCGCCTTCATGGTCTTGCCAAAGGTCGCCGGAATCATCTGACCGTCATTCCGGCGCAGGCCGGAATCCAGATGGTCTGGCCCCCGGCCTTCGCCGGGGTGACGACCTTTTGCGAATCTGCCGACTTTGGGACCCCTCCCCGTCAGCAACCCGTCGAGCACCCGCAGGGCCGCCGCCTTGTCGATGGGCCGGTTCCCGGAGCCGCACTTGGGGGAGTGGACGCAGGAGGGGCACCCCAGCTCGCAGGGGCAGGACGCGATGGTCCGCCGGGCGGTGCGCAAAAGGTCCTCGATGCGGGCGAAGGCCTGGCGGCAGAGGCCCACCCCGCCCGGGTAGCCGTCGTAGATGAAGACCGCGGCCCGGTTGAGCTGGGGATGGAACGGATAGGAGATGCCCCCCACGTCGTTGCGGTCGCAGAGGACCAGGAGCGGAAAAATGCCGATGCAGGCGTGCTCCGCCGCGTGGATGCCGCCCATGAAGTGGACCTGGTCGGCTTCGATGGCCTGCTGCAGCGCCGGGTCGATCTCGAACCAGAGCCCCTCGGTTTCGAACACCGAAGGCGGGAGGTCGAGCGGCACGGTGCCGATCAGCTTCTGGCCCTTAACCAGCCGCTTCTGGAAGCCGGTGACCGTGTCGGTCACCCGCAGGGTGGCCAGCGCCGCCCGGAAGCCGGCCCGCTCCACCCGGGACCGCACCTCCAGGATCTCGGTCTCCTTGCTCCCCATGGCCCGGGTGAAATAGGGCACCTTCTTCGCCTTCACCGTGACCTCCCGGGCCTCCAGGTCGAGCTCCTCCACCAGCCAGCTCTCCCCCCGGTGGAGGTAGACCGCCCCGGGATGGCACTCCTTGAAGCAGCGGCCGCCGTCGATCTCGCCGATCACCGTCCCCTCCTCGTCCGCCGCCCGGATGACAAACGGGCTGCCGCTCCCCCGCAGGTCCACCTCCCGGTGCGGATACTTGCGGCCGGTGAACCACTGGCGGCCGTCCGCACCCAGGAGCAGGTCGCCGCGGGCGGCCATCCGCGCCACCGCCTTTTGCACCGGTTCCGGGGCCAGGAGGGGATCGGCCACCGGGATGGGGCGCTCGGCCGCCGCGCAGAGGAGGTGGCGCTCGGCGATGGCCCCGTTCTCCGGGTTGAGCACCGCCGGCTCCACCGGCCGGGTGAAGAAATCGCGGGGGTGGCGGAGGAAGTACTGGTCGAGGGCGTCCTCGTGGCCCACCAGGATGATGAGGGCCTCCCGCTGCCGCCGCCCCACCCGGCCGCCCCGCTGCCAGGTGGCCATGACCGTGCCTGGGTAGCCCACCAGGATGCAGATGTCGAGCGCCCCGATATCGATCCCCAGCTCCAGGGCGGAGGTAGAGACCACCCCCAGCAGCTCGCCGCTGGTGAGCCTGGCCTCGATCTCCCGCCGGTCCTCGGGCAGGAACCCCGACCGGTAGGCGGTGAGCTTCCCGGCCAGCTCCCCCAGCCGCCCCTGGGTCCAGAGGGCGACCAGCTCGGTCATCTTGCGGGACTGAGTGTAGACGATGGTGCGAAGCCCCCGTTTGAGCGCCGCCTCCAGGAGCTGGCTCGCGGCAAAGGCCGCGCTCTCGGTGGGGTCGATGAACACGAAGTGGCGCCTGCCTTTGGGGGCGCCGGTCTCGGCGATCACCGCGGCCTCGGTGCCCAGGAGGTCCCCGGCCAGCTCGCCCGGGTTGCCCACGGTCGCCGAGGAGAGCAGGAACCGAGGCTCTTGGCCGTGATGGCGGCAGAGCCGGCGCAGCCGCCGGAGCACCCAGGCCATGTGGGAGCCGAACACCCCCCGGTAGGTGTGGACCTCATCGATCACCACGTGGGAGAGGCTCGCCCAGAAGGGCGCCCAGCTCTCGTGGTAGCCCAGCAGCGACAGGTGGAGCATGTCCGGGTTGGTGATGAGGATCCGGGGCGGCGCCTCGCGGAGCTTCTTGCGGCGGTACGCCGAGGTGTCGCCGTCGCAGATGGCCGCCGATGGCCGTTTGGAGGCGGGAAGGTAGGCGGCCAGCTCGTCGATGGCCCGCAGCTGGTCCTGGGCCAGGGCCTTGAGGGGAAAGAGATAGAGGGCCCGGGCCTCGGGGGCGGCGAGCAGGTGCTCGAAGACCGGGAGGTTGTAGATGAGGCTCTTGCCGCTCGCCGTGGGGGTGGCGACGATCACGTTCTCCCCGGCCCGGATGCGGTCGATGGCCGCCGCCTGGTGGCGGTAGAGGCGGGAGATCCCCTGGCTGGCGAGCGCCCGGGCCAGCTCGGGCGGCAGGGGCGTCCGGAGGGAACCGTAGCGGGCCGGCTCGGAGGCGAGCTCCTCGTGGTGGACCACCTGGGGACGGAAGCGGGGCGAGCCCTTGAGGGCGGCGAGATATTCGGCGACCGAGCCGCTGTCGTCGGCCGTTCCGAAGTCGCTTGGGGGGGCGGTCTTGGTCATTTCAGCTATCGGCGGCAGCGATCAGCTGTCGGCACGGCAACGGCCCGGGATAAGCCGGAATCCCGGTCCCGCCGCCCTCCCGCCGCCCGGAAAGGAGGCAAAAACACGTTGACCGAGACCCGAGAAAAAACTACATAGTCGTAAGCGGCAAAGCGCCGCCGCCGCAATTTTTTGATTTTTGATTGCTGATTTTTGAAGTGAAAAAATCAAAAATCCCACTTCAAAAATCAACCTTCACAAGGAATCTTGCCATGCCCACCATCGTCACCCTGGGGCCGGAAGGGTCGCCCGCCTGGCAGGCGGCGCGCCGCTACCGCCCGGAGGCCCGGATCGTCACCCACTCCCGGTTCGCCGCCGTGCTCGGGGCCTTCCGCGATGGCCAGGCCGAATACGCGGTGATCCCTGTCTACAACACGCGGGAAGGGGAGAGCAAGGAATATTTCCGGACCATGGAGCTGGTGGACCAGGGGTACTGGATCGACAACGTGGTCCTGCCGGTCCAGCTCTCGCTCGGCGGTCTGGACGGGGACTCCCCCATCCGGCTGCTGGTGGGCACCAGCCAGGTCCTCCGCCAGTGCGAGGACTACATCGCCGGCCGCTTCCCCAACGTGCCCCTCCTGGCCGTGCAGGACCTGGGGGCCGCCCTGGCCGAGGTCCGGGCCGGGGAGCAGCGCGACCGGGGGATCATCGCCGGGGAGGAGGTGCTCAAGACCCATGGCTTCGTGGTCCGGGAGCGGGAGGTGGCCCCCCACAACCGCACCCGGTTCGCGGTGCTGGGCCGGGCCATGACCGCCCCCACCGGCTACGACGCCACCGCCATCATCTCCGTCCCCCTCCGGGACCGGGTGGGCCTCCTTTACGACATCCTGGGGGAATTCAGCCGGCGGAGCATCAACCTCCTCGACCTCCGCTCGGAAAGCGACGTCAAGACCCAGAAGCTCCAGATCTACCTGGAGGTGGAAGGGCATCTCCAGGACAGCCGCCTGGCGGCGGTGCTCGGGCGGCTCGAAAAGGACATCATCCAGGAGCCGGGGACCATCCGGGTGCTGGGCAGCTACCCCCGGGTGGACATGCGGGCCAAGCTCATCAAGGGCGTCGGCTTCATCGGCACCGGCGCCATGAGCCAATGGTTCGCCCGCCGGCTCGCGAGCGAGGGGTATCAGGTCCTCCTCACCGGCCGCTCGACCGAGCTGCGGCCCGAGCAGATGATCCCCGAGGTGGACGTGGTCGCGGTCTGCGTGCCCATCAGCAGCACCCCGGCCACCGTGGCGCAGCACGGGCCGCTCCTGCGGGAAGGCCAGGCCCTGCTGCTGCTTGCCGGAGAGGCGGAAAACGTCCTCGACACCGCCCTCGCCCACACCGACCCGGGGGTGGAGGTGATGCTGGTCCACAACCTGTGGGGACCCCAGGCCGCCACCATGAAGGACAAAAACGTGGCCGTAGTGCGCACCCCCCGGAGCGGCCCCCTGTGCAGCGAGATCGAGGCGTTCCTCTACAAGCACGGGGCGGACATCTCCTATGACTCCCCCCAGGAGCATGATCTGCTCATGGGCGTGGGCCAGAAGCTGCCCACCGCCATCTCCATGGCCCTGGCCCTCACCCTGAAGGACCAT
>JAJYKH010000077.1 GCA_021788685.1 Deltaproteobacteria bacterium
CAACTATCTGCTGATCGTCGGCCTGGTCTCGGAAGACGGCTCCATGGACCGCAACGCTCTGACCGACTACCTGGTCTCCAACGTCCAGGACGTCATCAGCCGACTGGACGGGGTGGGCGAAGTGCTGCTTTTCGGCACCCAGAACGCCATGCGGATCTGGCTGAACCCGGAAAAGATGAACGATTTCCGGCTGACGACCAGTGATGTGATCGCGGCGCTCCAGGCCCAGAACGCCCAGATCTCCGCCGGCCAGTTCGGCGGCACTCCGGCCGTCAAGGGGCAGCAGCTCAACGCCACCATCACCGCCCGCAGCCTGCTCCGGACCCCGGAGCAGTTCGACGCCATCATCCTGCGGACCAACCCCGATGGCTCCACCGTCCGGCTGAAGGACGTGGCGGTGACCAGGATCGGAACGGAGAGTTACGACATCCAATCCTATTACAACGGGAAGCCGGTGGGCGGCATGGCCATCCGGCTTGCGGCGGGCGCCAACGCGCTTGATACGGGCGAACGGATCAAGGCCAAGATGACGGAGCTGTCGCGGTATTTCCCGCCCGGGATGAAGGTGGTGTATCCCTACGACACCACCCCCTTCGTCAAGATTTCCCTGGAAGAGGTGGTGCACACGCTCTTTGAGGCCGTCATTCTGGTCTTCATCATCATGTTCCTCTTCCTGCAGAATTTCCGGGCCACTCTCATCCCGACCATCGCGGTGCCGGTGGTCCTCCTGGGAACGATGGGGGTGCTGGCGGCCGCCGGATTTTCCATCAACACCTTGACCATGTTCGCCCTGGTGATCGTGATCGGCCTCCTGGTGGACGACGCCATCGTGGTGGTGGAGAACGTGGAACGGATCATGTCGGAGGAAGGACTCTCGCCGCACGACGCCACCGCCAAGTCGATGCGGCAGATCACCAGCGCCCTGTGGGGCATCGCCACGGTGCTCACGGCGGTCTTCCTGCCCATGGCCTTCTTCGGGGGCTCAACCGGCGTCATCTACCGCCAGTTCTCGATCACCATCATTTCCGCCATGATCCTGTCGGTCATGGTGGCGATGATTCTCACCCCCGCCTTGTGCGCCACCCTGCTCCAGCCGGTCAGGAAGGGGCACCGGCCCGGTGAATCGGGCCTGCTCAGCGGGTTCTTCGGGCGGTTCAACGGGCTGTTCGACCGCGGCCGGGGAAAGTACCAGGCCATCGTGGGGAGGTCCTTCGGCAAGCCGCTCCGCTATCTGGTGGTGTACGGCGCCATCGTTTCGGTCATGATCTTCTTTTTTCTGCGCCTCCCCTCCGCCTTTCTCCCGGATGAGGACCAGGGATTCCTCATCTGCCAGGTGCAGCTCCCGGCCGGGGCCACCCAGGAGCGGACCATTCAGGTGCTCCGGCAGATTGAGCACCATTTCCTGCAAAACGAGTCGAAGGCGGTGGAGGGGATCATCACCGTGGCAGGGTTCAGCTTTGCCGGACGCGGCCAGAACATGGGGCTCGCCTGGGTGAAGCTCAAGGACTGGAAGCTCCGTAATAGTAAGGATCTGAAGGCGCCGGCCATTGCCGCCCGGGCCATGAAGGCGTTCTCCAGGATCCGGGACGGTCTGGCCTTTGCCTTTGCGCCGCCGGCGGTGCTGGAGCTGGGGGTGGCGAACGGCTTTGACTTCCAGCTGCAGGACCGGGGGGGTCTGGGCCATGAAAAGTTGATGGAAGCCCGCAACCAGATGCTCAGCATGGCCATGAAGAACCCCAAGCTGACTGCGGTCCGCCCCAACGGCCAGGACGACTCGCCCCAGTTCAAGCTCGATATCGATGACGTGCGGGCCGGTGCCCTGGGGGTTTCTCCCGCCGAGATCAACGACGTCCTCTCCACCGCTTGGGGCAGCACCTACGTGAACGACTTCATCCAGAACGGCCGGGTCAAGAAGGTCTATCTCCAGGCCGACGCCCGGTACCGGATGCTGCCGGAGGACATCGACACCTGGTACGTCCGCAACGCCAGGGGCGAGATGGTGCCGTTCTCGGCTTTTTCCACCGCCCATTGGCAGTACGGCTCCCCCCGCCTGGAACGGTACAACGGCCTCCCCTCCGTGGAGATCATGGGGCAGGCCGCCCCCGGAGTGAGCACCGGCCAAGCCATGGCCGAGATGGAGCAGATGGCCACCCGGCTGCCCCCCGGGATCGGCTACGAGTGGACTGGACTCTCCTACGAGGAAAAACAGGCCGGCAAGCAGGCCCCGGCCCTCTATGCCATCTCGCTCCTGGTGATCTTTCTCGCCGTGGCCGCCTTGTACGAGAGCTGGACCATCCCCTTCGTCAACATGCTGATGCTGCCGCTCGGCCTGGTGGGCGCCGTAACCGCGGTGACCCTGCGGGGGCTGCCCAACGACATCTATCTCCAGATCGGGCTGCTGACCACCCTGGGGCTTTCCACCAAGAACGCCATCCTGATCATCCAGTTCATCAAGGCGCAGATGCGGGAGGGCCTGGATCTGGTGGCGGCCACCATGGCGGCCGTGAAGATCCGGCTGCGGCCGGTCATCATGACCTCGCTCGCCTTCTTCTTCGGCACCCTGCCGCTGGCCTTGACCCACGGGGCTGGGGCGGCGGCCCAGAACGCCATCGGCACGGCGGTGACCGGCGGCCTGCTCTCGGCCACCTTCATCGACTTGCTCTTCATTCCCTTCTTCTTCGTGCTGGTGTCGCGGCTGTTCGGCCGGGAAACCCACGAGGTGCGCGCGGCAGAGCCTGCGGTTGCGCCGGCCGCGGATGGACAGTGACATGGAAAGAGAACGGAGAAATGGTGTGGAGCTGAAACGGAGAGTGAAGCAGGGACCGGGGCCCCGGGGGGCCGCCGTCGCGCTGGTCGCCCTGGCCCTCTCCGGCTGCGGGACCCTGGCCCCGAAATACACCCGCCCGGAAGCGCCCATCCCGGCCACGTGGCCGAGCGGGCCAGCCTACCAGGAGCAGAAGGAGCAGCCGGGCAAGCCACCGGTGGCGGCGCTTTCCTGGCGCGATTTCTTCAATAATGAGAAGCTGCGGGGTCTCATCACCCTCGCTCTGGAGAACAACCGGGACCTGCGGGAAGCCGCCCTCAACATCGAGCGGGCGCGGGCCATCTACCGGATTCAGCGGGCGCCGCTCTTCCCGTTCGTCAATGCCTCCGGCGTCGGCAATGTCCAGCGGGTGCCGGCCGACCTCTCGTCCACCAGGGAGGCGGACACGTTCGAGCAGTACAGCGCCACGGTGGGGCTCACCTCCTACGAATTGGACTTCTTCGGCCGGGTGCGGAGCCTGCGGAACCAGGCGCTCCAGCAGTTCTTCGCCACCGAGGAGGCGCGCCGCAGCGCCCAGATCAGCCTGGTGGCGGAAGTGGCGCAGAGCTGGCTCACCCTGGCCGCCGACCGGGAGCTCCTCGGACTGGCCCAGGAGACCCTCAAGAGCCACCAGGCGACTTATGACCTCACCAAGCGGCGCTTCGACGTGGGGGTGGCCTCGGCCCTGGATGTGCGCCAAGCCCAGACTACCGTCGAATCGGCCAAGGTGGACATTGCCCGCTACACCGGGCTGGTCGCCCAGGACGAAAACGCCCTCCGGCTGCTGGTGGGTGCCTCCCTGCCGCCGGACTCCCTCCCCGGGGCACTGACCTCCGTCACCGACCTGGAGGAGATCCCCGCCGGCCTGCCCTCGGAGGTCCTGCAGTGCCGGCCCGACATCCTGGCGGCCGAGCACCAGCTCGAAGGGGCCTACGCGAACATCGGCGCCGCCCGGGCGGCCTTCTTCCCCCGCATCGCCCTCACCGCCAATGCCGGGGTGGCCAGCTCCGAGCTGGAGGGGTTGTTCGAATCCGGGTCCGGCACCTGGCTTTTCGCCCCGCGGATCGATCTGCCGATCTTCAACGCCGGGAGCCTGCGGGCGCAGCTCAAGGTGTCGCAGGTGGACCGGGACATCTTCCTCTCCCGCTACGAGCGCGCGATCCAAAGCGCCTTCCGGGAGGTGGCCGACGCCCTGGCCCAGCAGGGCACCATCGGCAACCAGATGGCCGCCCAGCAGGCCCTGGTCGATGCCACCACCGAGGCCTACAAGTTGTCCGAGGCGCGCTTCACGAAAGGCATCGAAAGCTTCCTCACCGTGCTCGATTCCCAGCGTGCCCTGTACAGCGCCCAGCAGAACCTGATCACCATCCGCCTCCTCCGGCTGACCAACGAGGTGACGCTCTACCGGGTGCTGGGGGGTGGGGCGGCGTAGAGCTCCTTCAGGACCGGGCCCGCTCAGCGGGATGGCGAAGGCATGGGCCGGGTTACGCCGTGCGGCTGACCCGACCTACGGTTTTCGGAGGTTGATTCCAGCCTTCCCAATTTAACCCCCATGTCCCTTCTCTTCTGGCTTTCCCTTCTTTCTTTCGGCCTCACCCTCTCGGCCACCTTCGAGATCGCCCTCGGCATGCGGCGGCTGGTCCGCCTCCGGGATGTGCCGCCGGCCGGTGACGGGGAGCTGCCCAAAGTGTCCATCGTCATTCCCGCCTGCAACGAGGCGGACACCATCGGGCCGGCCCTGCAATCGGTGCTCGGGCTGGCGTATCCCGACCTCGAAGTCCTGGTGGTGAACGACCGCTCGACCGACGGGACCGGGGACGTCCTCCGGCACATGCGGCAACGGTATCCCCGGCTCAAGGTGATCGAGATCACCGAGCTGCCCGCCGGCTGGATGGGCAAGGCCCATGCCCTGCAGGAAGGCGCCCGTCAGGCCACCGGCGCCTACCTCCTCTTCACCGACGCGGACATCCTCCTGGAGAAGACCACCCTGTCGCGAGCCATGGCCCATGTGCTCCGGAACCGGCTCGATCACCTGAGCCTCTTTTTCAAGAACATCGGAGGCGGCGGTCTGCTGAACACCCTGATGCTCGACGTGGGCGGGGGGCTGCTGCTCCTCTTCAAGCCGTGGAAGGCCAAGGAGAAGAACAGCAAGCACTTCATGGGGGTGGGGGCCTTCAACCTGGTCAGGGCCGAGGCCTACCGGGCCATCGGCGGTCACCGGAGCTTCGCCATGCATCCCGTGGACGACATCGTGCTCGGGAAGGTCCTGAAAAGGAAGGGCTTCAGCCAGGAATGCCTGCTGGGCGACGACTTCGTCCGGGTCGAATGGTACGCCACCATCAGGGAGCTGATCAGGGGCGTGATGAAGAACACCTTCGCCGTCTACGACTTCAGCATTTCCTGGCTGGCGCTGGGCTGCCTTCTCGTCCTGGTCATGGGCATCGTGCCGGCCTGGGGGCTCCTGGTCGCGACCGGGGCCGCCCGCGCCCTTTTTGCCGGGTCGGTAGCCATCCGCCTCTTCTTCTTTGCCCTCGGCCTCCGCCTGGCGGGCGTGCCGCCCGGGAATGCGCTCTGGTCGCTCGTCACGCCCTTTCTCAGCATCTACATCGCCGTGAAAGCGGCGGTGGTCACCCTCCGCAACGACGGCATCACCTGGCGCGGCACCCATTATTCCCTGGATGAGATGAGGAAGGGCGAACGGCTCCTCTGGGTCAGGGGGTGGAGCCGATCCACGCCTAATCGGGCTATTTGATGCTGCCACCTCCAGATGATCTCTGGCAGCGCAATTCGCGAGAGAGCAAGCCCGAGCTCGCTCAAACCTGATGCTCGCCACTCCCACCACCCACTTCACCTCCGCGTCCCAGGTGATCCTCTGAGGCGCTGGGCTGGATGGTGCCTGGCTGAAGTTCCTCGCAATAGGGCTGATCGGGGGGCTCCGAGCTTCCGGAAGGCTATTGGGACGATGACGCGAGCCACATCAAGGCGGTGAATATCTGTTTTCCCAGCCGGTTCAAAAGGGCTCTCTTTTTCAAAGAACCTATTTGCAAATATTTAGTTTGAAATGTGATACTATATATAGTATCTAGTGGCTATGAGTAGGAGGGAAAGAAAAATTCAAAGCTGGCTGGAAAACCCACCCACCGACGCTCCTGTCGATGAGGTGGAGGCCGTGGTGAAATATTATTTCCCCCAAAGCCGCCTCCCTAACCGCCGGGGATCTCATAATATTGTAATCGAAGACGATCGATTAAAGGGTTTCGGGGATTTTGGCCCGCTAGGGCAGCTGCAGATACCGGTCAAAGGTGGCCAGAAAGTTAAAGGAGTGTATCTGCAAAAATTGGCAGAAGCTATAGAGGTAATCACCGAATCGTAAGGTTGAACGGGAGAATGGGAATGAGCAAAGATCTTAATTACTATCTTAGTCTTAATTATACCATCGAGTTGGTGCCAATCTCTCCTCAGTTAGGGGGAGGATTTATGGCGAGGCTGCCGGAATTAGGTCGGTTTTCCATTGTCGGTGATGGAGATACACCACAAGAGGCTTTAGCCCATCTTGAAGAATCCAAGCGTGAACGTTTTGAGGATTATTTGTCCAGAGACTTGAAGATACCTGAACCATTAGGCGAGGAAGAGTACAGCGGCAAGTTTTTGGTTAGAATCCCTAGGAGCTTGCATCGAGAGCTTTCAAGGAGGGCAAAGGATGAAGACGTAAGCCTGAACTCTTACGTTACTTACCTCCTCGGAAAGACGAATGGGCAAGAGTTAATGTCAAGTGCCGTTACAAAGTGTATTGACGATATTAAAACTGAAATGACTCACTTGAATGAAAAAGTGAGTAAGCTTAATTACAATATATCTAAGACGCCACCACTAGCTATTTGGGGCTATTCTGCTGTTGGTGTCGATGATGGCTATGCTGAAGCGGCATAAAGGAGGGGTAAGGTGAACGAGGATAAAGGTCAAAAGCCAAGTATCTCTCCAGATGAGTACAAGGGGCTTATCAAGCAAATAAGTCTGAGTTCATTGGCTATGGAGCGGTGTGAAGCATCTTTGAAAAGAGAGAAATTCGGTCAACCTTTAGATGTAAAAATCGTTGATGAGTCAGAATATAGACAGCTGGAGGATAGTAGTGTAGAAGTTTTGCAACAATACAAATTTGTAGCGAATAAGAGAAAGCAGAGGGAGCATATTGTTAGTATTAGTTGCTCTTATAGGCTCGTTTACGAGATAAGTTTTCCTTTCCGTTCTGATTTCTTTGATATTTTTTTGAAAATAAATGTTCCTTTAAATACTTGGCCCTATTTTAGGGAATTTGTTAATAGTATTTGTAACAGAATGGATATACCAAAATTTATACTGCCACTGAGGAAGTGAGCTGTGTAAAGTTCTCGCTCGTGGCAGGCAGGCGGCAGCCATAGCCCCGCAGGGCAGCCGGATTTTTTTAAAGAGCCTCTCGGCAGTGCTGCCTTTTCCTCCTTTCCAGCGGTTTGTCTCCCCGCCTTCAGAAATCAAATCTCTCGGGCTTGGTTTCCCGTCCCGGCCCTCCCCCTGTGCTCGCGCACATATTCCTTCAGGGCCATGATGAGCTGGAAGCGAGTCATTCCGGTTTCCGCCACCAGGATCTTGCCGAGCGGCATGGTGGTTTCCTGCTGGAGGGCGGCCAGCTCCTCGACCTGGTCGGGGGTGAGGAGCCCCCGCTCGGTGGCGATCCGGCCGTAGCTGCCCCCGCCCCGGCGCTGGGCGAGGACGATCTGCACGTTCTGGAGGCGGGTGAGATAGCCGCATTCCACCGCCAGCTCTCCCAGGAGCATCCGCGTCTGCCGCTAGGTGGCCAGGGCGTTTTCGATCTCCGCCTCGGTCACCAGCCCCTTGCTCACGAGAAATTCGCCCAGACGCATGGCTACTTCGTCTTCATGATGTGGACGCCGTCCCAGTGCTTGCCCGGCGGCCGCACCTGGAAGTCGAGGCAGCGCTCCAGGTAGGTGAGGGCGGGGCCGTCGGCCGGGTCGAGGTCGATGATCCGGCTGAAGACCTCCACCGCCCGTTCCCACTTCCGCTCTTTGTAAAGGCGCACCCCCTCGTTGAAGAGGGCGAGCATCTGCCGCCGCTGATCGTCCAGCTCCCCTTTGCGGGCGAGAAGCTCATAGATGACCACCACCTCCTGCTTGCCCACCACCCGCACCGCATCGAGCTCGCGCACCTCGAAACCATCGCCGCACGCCTCATGGGTCTCGCGGCTGATGAGGATCCGGGAGCCGTACTGCTTGTTTGCCCCTTCGAGGCGGGCGGCCAGGTTCACCGCGTCGCCCATGACCGTGTAGTCCATGCGCATGGCCGAGCCCATGTTGCCGACCACCATGGGCCCGGTGTTGATCCCCATCCGCACCTCGATCCCGGGGAGCCCCCGCGCCCGCCACCCCTCCTGCAGCTCGGTAAGCCGTTCCTGCATCTCGAGGGCCATGAGGCAGCAGCTCCGGGCATGCCCGGGGTCTTCCAGCGGGGCCCCGAAGAAGGCGATGATGGCATCCCCCTCGTACTTGTCGATGGTGCCGCGATGGCGGAGGACGATCTCCGACATGGCGGTAAGGTATTCGTTGAGAAACTTGACCAGCGCCTCGGAATCCATCCGCTCGGAGAACGACGAGAAGCCGGCCACGTCGGAGAAGAAGACGGTCATGGTGCGGCGGCTGCCGCCTAGCTGGAGCTGGGAGGGGTCGCGCAAAAGCTGCTCGATCACCACCGGCGAGAGGTACTGGCTGAAGGCGCCTTGGATGAACCGCTTCTCGGATTCCTGGCGGACGAAGCGGTAGACCGGGAGCGCCAGGGAGACCAGGCCGATTTCGAGGAGGGGCGGCACCGAGTCGACCACCATCAGGTGGCGGCTGAACAGGTAATAGTGGCCGCCCAGCACGGCGCCGGCCATGGCGGCGACCGCCAGGCTGCCGCCAACCGCCCCCAGGCGGAGAAGGAGCAGGAGCAGAACGATCCCGACCGCGATCACCGTTGCCGCGTCGATGAGCCGGGCCGGCAGGGGCGGTCCGGTGAGCACCCGGTGGTGGAGGATGTTGTCGATCACCGTGGCGTGCACCTCTACGCCGGGGAACACCGTGTCAAAGGGGGTGATCCGCAGATCTTCGAGGGCGGGGGCGGTGGGGCCGATGAGGACGATCTTGCCCCGGAGGGCCTCCGCCGGGACCGTGCCCTCGATGATGTCGGCGATGGAGTAATGGGGGAAAGTGCCGCGGGGCCCGTAATAGTTGATGCGCATCTCCCCTTGGGGGTCGGCGGGGATGGCGATGTTCTTCCGCCCCATGAGCGCCACCTGCCGGACCCCCTTCGGGTCCACCATGATGAGCACCGCGCTCTTGAGGTACTTGCGGAGAACGGAGAGGGCGAGCGGCGGATAGAGGTGATCGTCCTCTCCGGGCCGCTCCACGTAATCGCGGTACTGGACGAGAAGCGGCACCGTGCGGACCGAGCCGTCCGCGGCCGGGTAGAAGTTGAAGTAGCCGGCCCGGGACGTGGCGCCGCTCACCGCCTCCACGTTGGCCTCCACCGCGTAGGCGCGGCGGAGCGGCAGGGCGAGGAGGCTGGTCCCCGCCTCCTTTTTCACCCCCGAGTAGCGGGATTTGGCGATGCTCGCCAAGTAGGCGGCCATCTCGCCCTCGGTCAGGTGCGCAAGGCCCTGGGGCGAGAAGTGGAAGAAATAGCCGAGCACCGCCCGCCGGGACCTCTTCAGGGCGTCGGCCAGGAGCTGGTCGCCGTCCGCCTCCCGCTCGGCCGCGGCGAGCAGCTCCCGCATGGCCCCATCGTTCCGGCCGGCCGCCTCCATCTGGCGGCGGACCGCATCGACCCCGGCGGTGCCCGTGGTCTCCGGGGAGGAGAAGACCACGTCGAAGCCGAACACCTTGGCGTCGTAAGCGGAAAGCTTTTCGGCCAGATCGGCCATGGTCCGGCGGGGCCACGGCCAGCGGCCCAGCTTGTCGATCGATTTTTCATCGATGGCGGCGATAACCACTTCGTTCCCCGGCGCCACGGGGCCG
>JAJYKH010000078.1 GCA_021788685.1 Deltaproteobacteria bacterium
CAAAGCCAAAGGGGGGGCGGAGTCACCCCCTAAGAGCCAACGCTTTGACTATACCCTCGTCCACTCCGCCAAATTCGCCGGCAAAACCGTCGATAGCGTGGATGGCAGGAAGGTCGGCAAGGTTTCTCAGGTCCTTTTCGACAATAAGACCGGTCAGATCCGCTATGTGGCCGTAAGATCGCCCGGCCCCTCAGGCAAGGCGGTCAATCGCCTCGTGCCCTGGGCGGCGGTCAAAACCACTTCGAAGGGGACCCTCGCCCTCAACGTGAGCGCGGCCCAGTTCAAGAGTGCGCCGACAGGACTCGCCATCAAGGACGTGGACAGGGCCGAGCAGCTCAATATGTTCTATGGGGTGGCTCCTTACTGGAAGGAAACCGGCGAGAAGAAAAGATAACCGGAAGGAAAGCCGGCCGGGCCCCCGGGAGGGCCGCTGCAACCGCCGGCGCCCGCGGGGGGCGCCGGCTTTTTTGGGGGGGCGGGCTACAGGAGCATGCGGATCGGAAGCAGCAGGCCGGTGAACAGCAGCGCGGTAGCCAGGACGAGCCGGTTGGCGGCCCGGATGTCGGCGGCGGCAAGCGGCCGCCGGTGGTCGCCCAGGGTCGGCTTGGGAATGACCGCGCCGAAGTAGACCGAGGGACCCCCGAGCTGGACTCCGAGGGCGCCGGCCACCGCCGCCTCGGGGTGGCCGGCGTTGGGGCTTGCGTGCCGGCGCCGGTCCCGCCGGAGAATGCGCCAGGAGTCCCGCCCGCGCAGGCCGGTCAGGGAGGCGGCCAAAGGAATGAGCAGGCCGGTGAGCCGGGCCGGCAGGAAATTGGCCAGGTCGTCCAGCCGGGCCGCGGCCCAGCCGAAGCGGCGGTATGTTGCGTTTTTGTACCCGAACATGGAATCCATGGTGCTCGCCGCCTTGTAGAGCATCATGGCCACCGGCCCTCCGAGGATTCCGTAGAAAAGGGGGGCGGTGATCCCGTCCACCAGGTTCTCGGCCACGCTTTCCACGGCGGCCCTGGCCACCGCCGCTTCGTCCAGATGGGCAGTCTCACGGGCCACGAGAAAGCCGACCCGACGGCGGCCCGTTTCCAGGTCCCCCCCCGCAAGGGCCCGGTGGACGGCGCGGCTGTGCTCCACGAGGTCGCGGGCGGCGATGCCCGCATAGAGGAAATAGATGGATACAGCCGTGCCCGCCAGCGGATGCAGCCAGCCGGCAAAGCGCAGCAGGCCGAAGATGGTGCACCCCGTGGCACCGAGAAGGGCCGCCACCGTGAGCAGCCCGGCCAGGTATTCGCTGGGGACCACGCGACGCCACAGCCGCTCGGCTGCGGCGGCAAACCGGCCCATCATCCGCACCGGATGGGGGAGCCAGCGGGGGTCCCCCGCCAGGATGTCGAGGAGGATGGCGATCAGGATCTGGGTTGCGATTTGCATGACTTTCGACGGCTCTCGTCCATCTGGGAAAAAGATACGTCTTGACCGCCCTTGGCTCCAGCACGTCTTTTTGTCGGTTGACGGCCGCAACTATACCGACTCCCGCGAGGGGGCGCAAATGCCGGAATGGAAAAACCTGAATCCGTGAGCGTTCGTCCGTGCGCCAGATCCGCGAAGGCGGCCGGTCCATTAGAGTGGGCTCTATCGGAAGGTTGCCGCCGAAGGAGATGGCGTGCGGACGGACGCCCCGAAGAGCGACGGGTGAATCCATGGTGCGGCCGCGGTTTGTGCCATGAGGCATCGATTCAAGGGGATAGGTCCAAGAGCTCAACCCGCCGCCACGGGTTCAGAGAAAAGGATAGCGGGCGGCCCTTGGGAGGGCCGCCCGTCCGGGTGGTGAGAGCTACAGGAGATCAGGGTTAGAAAGAGAGGCCGACCGACACGCCGCCGTACACGAAGCTGTCGTCGCTGCTCGCCACGTTGAGGGCTTTGAGGCGATCCGAGGCGTCGGCACTCAAGGGGAACGAATAGTACAGCTGGGGCGTGACCGAGACATACTTGTTGACCGGTAAGGTGACCGAGGCGGAGAGCAACCCGTCGTGGAAGGCGCTGAAGGCCTTGCCCGGGTCGTTCGCGTCCGGGCCGTCCACGGCGTGGTCATAGGCCCAATAGCTCACCTGGGCGCCCAGGTCCAGGGAGATGTCTTTCTTGATCGGCAGGGAATGGGAAATGGCGCCGGTAACGTACCAGTAGGGCGTGCCGGCGATGTCGCGGTAGACCGTAATGGTCGGTTTCAAAAAGGTGTCCACGCTGCTCTTCAGGAACACCTCCTGGGTGTCCTCGGCGAGCTCCAGGTTGTAGTAGATGTAACCGGCCGAAAACCCGAGCTTGCCCACGGACCAGTCGTAGGCCAGGGTGAAGTCGGTTTCGTTCATGTCGAAATTGCCTTTGCTCGTGTCATTGGATAGCGCTTTCAGCCTCTCGTCGACATGGGTATCGGCATTGTTCCAGACATTGGCTGAAAACCCTTTGTAGCCCACGGTGAGCGAGGGCTGGATCACCAGGCTGTCGTGGCTCAGCTCCTCCCCCCGCCAGACGTACTTGCTGAACAGGCCCACCGTGGCGTTGGCCGTGGGCTTGTCAGCCTCCTCGGCAAAAGCCGGGGCGGTCAACAGGCCGAAGGCGGCAACCCCCACCAGCAGCATCGCTTCCCGCATGGTCTTTCTCATGACTCCTGCTCCTTTCTCTTCCTCTTTTGTTCGATGACTCCCGAGATCACGGGATATTTTTGCTCACTCATGGCCATAACAAGATATGTGCCATGGTGCATCATTTCATGGATCTTAGTCAAATAATTGAAAAAAGGCGGGCAAACCGAACGAAGGCCCCCCGGTTACACGACAATATTGTTCTTTATCGATGAGCGGGGAAGAACCAAAATAACAATTATGTAAATTGGTTGTCTTCGTGCCATGCTGGGAGGAGTAGCCGTCAGGCAGAGGGCAGAAGCCTGCCTTGGGTGCATCCCTGCCGCTGAAAGAGGGGTCTGCGGCGGACCGATGAGCTCTCGGAAAAAAATCAACCCGATCGTTTGCGCTTATTGGCTGATTGCAAGAAAATTGAACATGGGGGCGCCGCCCGTCCCCCCAAACCCGCCCTGTACGAATAAGGATGTCATGGACCACGGTCTCATCGGCCATATCGAGCGTCTCGAAGACCCCGCCGAGATCCTGGAGCGGATCAGTGACGGTTTCCTGGCCCTGGACGAGGATCTGCGGGTGACCTGCTTCAGCCGGGCCGCGGAAGAACAGCTGCGGAAGTTCCGTGATCAGGTGATGGGGCGATGTCTCTTCGATGTCTTCCCCGAGGCGCGGGGCTCGGTGATCGAGGAGAGCTTCCATGCCGCCCTCCGGGACCGCAAGGCCATGGCCTTCGAGACCTACTTCGCTCCCTTGGATGAATGGTACGAGGTCCGGGTCTCGCCGGCGCCCGGCGGCATTGACGTCTACTTCCGGGTCATCACCGAGCGCAAGCAGGCCGAAGAGGCCCTGCGCGAATCGGAAGAGGCGTTGCGGACGGTCTTCAACAGCACGTATGACGGCATCCTCCTCCACACCCCGGACGGCGCCATCGTCGATTTCAACGAAAGATTCCTCCGGATGTACAATCTCCGCCCCGAGGAAGCCAAGGATCTGCGGATCTTGGACATCTCCGATCCGTCGATGCCGGTCGATTCCCTGGGAACGATCTGGCAGCAGGTGCTTGCAGGCCGGGAGCAGTTTTTCGAATGGCAGGCCCGGCGCTACCACGGCGGCATCACCTTCCCGGTCGAGGTCTTCCTTCGCCGCCTGCGCGAGGCCCATGGTCTCCTTGAGGGAATCATCGAGGGCTCGCCGGATTTCATCGCCGCTCTGGACAAGGACTTTCGGTACATCCTGTTCAACACCGCCTACCAGCGGGAGTTCGCAAAGGTCTTCGGCCTGGAGCTCCGGGCGGGGATGAGCATGACCGAAGCGATGGCCCACCAGCCCGGTGACCTGCGGGAGGCCACGGCCCTCTGGGGACGGGCCATCCGGGGGGAGACCTTCAGTGTGGTCCGGGAGTTCGGCGATCCGCGCCGGGAGCGGAAGACCTACGAGCTGCGCATCAGCCCCATCCGGGACGCCCGGGGCGAGCTGATCGGCGCGGCGCACATGGCGCGGGACGTCAGCGAGCGGGCGCGGATGGAAGAGGCCCTGCGCCGGAGCGAAGAGCGGTACCGTCTGGTGGCGGAGCTCACCCACGACTGGGAGTACTGGCTCGATCCCCAAGGGAATTACCTTTATGTCTCCCCTTCCTGCGAAAAGGTGACCGGCTATCCGCCAACCCGCTTCCAGGAGGACCCCGGGTTCATGGTCTCCGTCATCCACCCCGAGGACCGGACCACTTACACCGATCACCAGCACGAATCCCTGACCGAGGGGACCGGCCCCCTGATGGTCGAGTTCCGGGTGGTGGACAGAGGGGGGGCTGAGCACTGGATCGAGCATGTCTGCCAGCCGGTGTACGGCAGCGACGGCCGGTTCCTCGGCCGGCGGGGCAGCAACCGGGACATCACCGATCGCAAGCGGACGGAAGAGGAGCTGCAGAAGGCGCAGCGGCTCGAATCGATCGGCATCCTGGCCGGCGGCATCGCCCACGACTTCAACAACATTCTCACGGCCATCCTGGGCAATCTCGCCCTGGCCAGGATGCAGCTGCCGCCGGAGAGCCCGGCGGGCGCACGGCTCGCCAGCGCCGAGCGGGCCGCCCTCCGGGCCAAGGGCCTTTCGCTCCAGCTCCTCACCTTCGCCAAGGGGGGAGCGCCCATCAAGAAAGCGGTTTCGATCCCCACTCTGGTGCGCGAGGTGGCGGAGCTGGCCCTCCGCGGCTCCAAGGTCAAAAGCGAGATGGCGCTCCCGCCGGATCTCTGGCCTGTCGAGGCGGACGAAAGCCAGCTCAGCCAGGTGGTGAGCAACATCATCATCAACGGGGTCCAGGCCATGCCCGAGGGGGGGCGCATGGGGATCGGGGCGGCCAACGAGGAGCTGGCGGCGGGCAATCATTTGGGGCTGGCAGCGGGCCGGTACGTGCGGATCGAGATCCGGGACGAGGGGAGCGGCATCCCGCCCCAGGACCTCGATCGGATCTTCGACCCCTACTTCACCACCAAGGAGGGCGGCAGCGGCCTCGGTCTGGCCATCTCCTATTCCATCATGAAACGGCATGGCGGGGCCATCGGGGTCGATTCCCAACCCGGGCGGGGCAGCACGTTTTCCCTGCATCTTCCCGCTTCGGCGGGAAAGCCGGCCGGACAGCCGGAAAACGGGGCAACGCCCGGGGGAGGCGGCCGGGTGCTGGTGATGGACAATGAAGAGGCCGTGAACGATGTGGCCGCGGCAATGTTGGAGCACCTCGGCTACCAGGCCACCACCGTGCGGGACGGCGCCGGGGCCCTCGATGCCTACCGCCGGGCGCTGGCGGCTGGGGAGCCGTTCGCGGCGGTGATCACCGATCTCACGGTGCCGGGCGGCGTGGGCGGCCGGGAAGTAGCCGAGAAGATCCTGGCCATGGACCCGGAGGCGAAAGTGATCGTGTCGAGCGGCTACGCGAACGATCCGGTCATGTCCCACTATGCGGAATACGGCTTCACGGGGGTGGTTCCCAAACCCTACAAGCTGGCGGAGCTGGGAAAGGCGCTCCGGGAAGCGGTCGGCGGGTAAGCGGTCACAGGGCACCCCATCTCCATTGTTATCGGCCTGCTCGCGGAGCACCAGTCCAGCTCCCAGGCCTCTTTCGCGGGCAGCAACCTGCATAAGGTCCTCTAAGCCCTTCGGGCAAGAGGACCTGAATCTGGCCTGCGGCCGCTTACAAAACCTGTAATGATCGATCTCGGGGGGGGGTACCGGTGATCGGTTACGTCGGCGGCAAGGAAAGCACCTGACCGGGGGCACTCCGGGCCAGCCCGGGGCACCGGTCGGCAAGAGGACAGGCGCGTGGACGTGGGTGAAAGAAAGATCCTGCTCATCGAGGATAATCCGGCGGATGCCATCCTCATCCGGGAGATGCTGGACGAGAGGGGCGGGTCGGTCCTTGCCGCCGTGGACCGGCTCGCCGCGGGGCTGGAGCTTCTGCGGGCAGAGACGATCGCGGTGGTGCTCCTCGACCTCGGCCTGCCCGACAGCAGCGGTCTGGAGACCCTGCTCCGGATCCAGGCCGCCAGCCCGGAGGTGCCGGTGATCGTCCTCACCGGGCTTGCCGACGAGGAGCTGGCCGCCCGGGCCATCGGCCAGGGGGCCCAGGACTTCCTGGTGAAGGGCCGGATCGATAGCGAGCTCCTGGCCCGTACCATCCGCTACGCCGTCGAGCGCAAAAAATCCCAGCTGCTTCTGAAACGTTCCGAAGAGAGGTTCAGGGCCGTTTTCGACCAGATGACCGAGGGGCTGGTGATTTTTGACCCGGAGGGCAACCTGCTCGATATGAACCCGGCCGCCCGGTCGATCTACGGCTTTGAAAGCGGTGCTCCGTCGGGGGTGGGGCTGCGCCAGTTGACCAGGCTCCTCGAAGTTTCCAACCTGGACGGCCATCCCCTGGAAGTGGCCCAATGGCCCATCGGCCGCGTTCTGAAGGGAGAAACCATCAAAACGTATGAAGTCAGGGTGCGGCGGCGGGATACGGGCAAGGCGTGGATCAGCTCTTATGGGGGTGCCCCGGTCCGGGACCGGGAAGGGCGGGTGCTCCTGAACATTTTGACCATGCGGGACATCACCGCGGGCAAGAAAGCGGAAGAGGAGCTGCAGAAAGCTCAGAAGCTCGAGTCCATCGGCCTGCTAGCCGGCGGCATCGCCCACGATTTCAACAACATCCTCACCGCCATCCTGGGGAACATCACCCTCGCCCGCATGTTCCTGCCGCCCGGCGACAAGGCGGTCGAGCGCCTTGTCGTCGCCGAGCAGGCTTCCATGCGGGCACGGGGCCTTTCCCAGCAGCTCCTCACCTTTGCCCGGGGCGGGGCGCCGATCACCGAGACCCTTGCCGTGCCGCCCCTGGTCCGGGAGACCGTGGCCCTTGTCCTGCGGGGAGCGCGGGTCAAAGCCGAGTGCTCCTTTTCGCCCGATCTCCTGCCGGTGGAAGCGGACGAAAGCCAACTGGCCCAGGCGATCAGCAACCTGCTCCTGAACGGGGTGCAGGCCATGCCCGAAGGAGGGATCCTCGAGGCCAGGGCGGCCAATATTTCGCTGTCCGGGGAGAACACGCTCGGCCTGCCGGCGGGGACGTATGTCCGGATCGATATCAGGGACCAGGGGAGCGGCATCCCCGAAGAGGCCAGGGACAAGATCTTCGACCCTTATTTCACGACCAAGGAGCGTGGCACCGGCCTCGGGCTGACTATCTCGTTTTCCATCGTCAAGCGGCACGGGGGAACCATCACCTTCGAGTCCTCGCCGGGGAAGGGCAGCACGTTTTCCATTTACCTCCCCGCCTCCGGGAAAAAGATCGCCGCCCCCGGAAGGGAAGAGATTCCGGAACTGCAGGCAGGGGCCGGCCGGGTGCTGGTGATGGACGACGAAGAGACGATCAGCGAGATCGCCGGCGAGATGCTGCGGCATCTGGGCTACCGGGTGGAAACGGCCAGGAGCGGGGCCGAGGCGATTACTGCCTACCAGCAAGCCTTGGCGGCCAGGGACCCCTTCGATGCCGTCATCGCCGATCTCACCGTGCCGGCGGGAATGGGCGGCAAGGAAATGGTCCGGCGCCTTCTGACCCTCGACCCGCGGGCCAAGGTCATCGTCTCGAGCGGCTACCGCAACGACCCGGTCATGGCCGATTTCGCCGGCTACGGTTTCAAGGGGGCCATCGCCAAGCCGTACCGGCTGACCGACCTGGAGAGGGCGCTGCGGGAAGCCCTGGGGAAGCGGGAAGAGGAGTAGGGCGCGGGGCCACCCTGGTGCGGGCCATTCGCTGGGAAAACCGGGACCAGGGGAAGCGCCTCGATCCGGGAAGGCGGGGCAGGGCAGGAGCGGCTGCCCGGCCTCATGGAGTGCCGGGTCAGAACTTTTTTTCCAGCTTGATGAGCGACTTGTATTCCAGATCCTGGGAAAAATCCTGTTCCACTTCGTTCGAGAAGGAGACCCGCGCCCATTTCGTCTCCTTCCACAACTCCATGCCGATCTCCCCCGAATTGAAATTGACCGAGGTCTTGATGCTCCAGTTCACGAAGGGCTCCTCCACCTGGTCTCCCTGATTGCTGACTAAGGCCTCCCCCGCAACCCGGGGGGTGGAAACGGCTTTTTCACCCTGGAGGTAAATCGAGCCCGAGAACCGGCTCATCTTCGCGATCTTTTTTTCCAGGGACAGGAGCTTCGCCTTAAGGGCTGGAGTGTAGAGATCCATGACCGACTCCATGAGGTCCCGCAGGGCCTTGGAGTTTGCCTGCTCCTGCGGGCGCTCGTACTCGGCGGCGATGGTTTCCGGCTGGGCGCGGACTGCCGTGGAAAATGCCAGCATCAGGAGCATGGCAATGCCTGCACAGAAAGGCGCATTCATCTTCATTCGTTCTCCTTGTTCTTCTGCATTTAAGAATGTTCTTAAACACTGATGAACAATCAGACTGCAGTCGCGCAGCCGGTCGGAAGCTGAAAAGTCCTGATGCGGAGGAGTGCTGGTGAAGGGATGCCCTTAATACAAGAATATCCTGAGAAGGCTGAAAATTTCAAACAGGATCATGCAGAGATGGAAAAGTCGATGCCGGGGGGAAAGCCGGCAGAGCAGGAAAGCGGGGGGAGGGAAGATTTCTGGCGGCCGCCTCGAAGGGGCTTCAGGATACGAATGACGAGGGCGTCCTGCGGCCCGGCAACCGGGCGAACGCCGGGGGAGGATGTTAGGCCCTGCCCACCTTGTGGTCGTTTGCGGAGAGGAAGTAATCGCTTTCCTTCGCGAATTCCTCCACCAGCCGCAGCAGCTCCACCAGCCGTTCCTCAGGAGTGCGGATGGCGAGGCATTCCTCGCACAGCGGGTCTTCGCAGGGCTGGCGGGCGTAAAGCCAATAATGGACGGCACCGGCAAGGACCCCGTCGGCGATGTCCCAGAGGTCCGCATCCTGGTGCTTGTCGGCCAGGTCGTTGGCCAGCTCGACCGCCTGCTCCGCGGCCTCGTTGTAAGGGTCGGTTTCTTCGTTGGCGGCCATCGGTTCACCATCGGGTTTCATTCCGGCAACCGAGGATTCCGGAACGGACCATTCGTCTGGAGGAGGTGGAGGGGATCGGATCGATCCTCCTTCTTCATTTTCGCCTTTTCGCTGACAAGAATCTATAGCGGCCCGGAACCGCCTCCGCAAGCTATTTTGTCGGCCTCGCCCGCCGCTTCGCGGGCGTCCGGCCATGCATGGTCGTTGTTCGTTCCCGCCGGCCGGTGCCCGAAATGGCTGCGAGATCGGCAATCGCTGCGCCAAGGTCGCCGCCCGGAGGCCATCCGGTTGGGATCCTTGTGCGTTCGTGGTAAGATTCCTTCCGCGGCGCCACTCTTCCCCAAGGAGGCGAAAATGACCGTTCTCGCATGCTGGCAATGCGGGGCGCCCCTCGAAGGCCTGCCCGTCCCCCTCGGCCGGAGCGCCGAATGCCCGCGGTGCCGGGCCGCCCTCCGGGTCTGCCGGCTCTGCGCCTTTTACGACCCGGCGGCCAGCGGCCAGTGCCGGGAGCCCCAGGCCGAACCCGTTCCGGAGAAGGAGCGGCCCACCTTCTGCGATTACTTCCGGCCGGGAAAGGGTGGGGCCGAGG
>JAJYKH010000079.1 GCA_021788685.1 Deltaproteobacteria bacterium
AGGGGAACGACGATGGACAAGGCGGGACTGGTCACGCGTGCTTCCCCCAGCAGAACATCACTTTTTTGGAAGCCGCCCTGGCCCGGATCAGCACGATGCCGCTCCGCGAGAACAGCACCAGCAGGAGAAGCCGGCGGACCGGCCCCGAATGCAGCACCCGGAGCAGCAGCGCCGCGACCTGCTCCCGGGCCAGGGCCCGCCGGCCCACCGTGAGCGGCCCCAGGTGATACTCCGGCACGGGACGGTTCCGGCTTTGCCGCCAGGCCAGGCGGGCCGGCAGGTTCTTTTTCTTGTAACGGGTCAGGGACCGGTTGCCGGCCAGAATCGCCTCCCGGACGACCGGCGCGGTCGTCACTTGGCCCCGCTTCTTGACCTCCTCCCAGAATTTCTCGCCCACTGGCGTGCGGACGTGGGCCACCGACCAGCCCCCCTGGAACAGGTATTCCCCCCGGGGGCCGCGGACCCAGGGGTCTGAGATGGCGATGTCGGCGAGCTCCGCCGAGAAATCCGGGCACAGGCGGCACCGGGCCGCCCCATACAGATACTTGAGGTAATTGAAGGCGCCGTCCTTGATGTCCCCGGGGTGGAGGGGCACGATCCGGCCGTCTTCCAGCGTCACCCGCATGCCCCCCGGCCAGGCACCGCCCCGGAATTCCAGGCGCCGCACCCTGGAAGGCGCGATCCCCTTGCTCGCCAGGAGATCGCCGATCACCCCCGGCTCCAGATTGGTGTGGCAAAAGAGGCCGATCGCCAGCACCACCCGCTCCCGCAGCTTGCCGCTCGCCTCCTGCCACTTGCGCAGGCTGTGGAGCTGGCAGGGCAGGCCGACCACCGCGTAGCGCCCGGGCGTGTCGATCAGCTCGCGGTAGACATGGGCCACCGGAAACAGGCAGTACTTGGACTGTGAGGCCCTGACGATCTCCTGCCGCGACCGGGCGACCCTGGGGACAGGCCGGGGCGGGGTGTCTTCGGTGAAATCGACCACCACCGCGCCGTCGATGGTGCCCGCGGCCAGGAGATCGATGAGGATCTGGCTGGCCAGCCCGCCACTCGAACCGTTTTTCCGCACCCGCTCGTCCCGGGAAAAAGCGGCCTCCGAAAACCGGAGCGGCCCGATGGCATTCTCCCGGAACGACTCCCGCCGGCCGTAATGTCGCTCGGCCAGTGCCGGGAAATCGACCTCCCGCCCGCCGCAGACTTGCAGGCACCGGCCGCATTGGGTGCAGCCAGCCGTCAGCCGGGGGAAGTAACCGTTTTCCGCCTCCAGGCGGACGGCCCCCGCCGGGCAGACCCCCGCGCAGGCCCCGCACCGGGTGCACAGCCCGGCGGCGACCACCGACCAAATGCTTTTCTCCTGCTCCGGAACCGGCGGAGCTCCGTTCGCGCCTGCAATCACGACCCGCCCTTTGTCATTTTGAACAGCGTGTAATGGGGCAGGCCGAGGTACTTGGAAATGTGCATCATATCCGTGCAGGCCAGGGGCAGCTCCTCCAGCAGGCGGAGCACTTTCCGGTAATGAAGCATGTACAGGGGCCCCGGGGAGCTGAAGGGTTGAGGCACCCCGGGGTAGAGCCGGCTCCGCGCCCAGGTCAGCACATCCAGCCGGATGGAGGTGAAAACGAGGGTTCCGCCCCGCCTCAGCACCCGCGCCGTCTCCCGGAGCAAGCGCGGCACCGACTCCGGCCGGTGGAAATTGACCACCCCCACGCAGAGGATGCCATCGAAGGTGCCTTCTGCAAAGGGAAGCGCCAAGCCGCTGCCGTTCACGAACCGGGCGCGGCTGCCGTCCTTGCCGGTTTCCCTCCTGCCGTGGGCGAGCATCCCGAAGGAAAGGTCCAGGCCCGTCCAATGGGCCCCTTCCCTTTCCACCGGGGCCCGGAACATGCCGCTCCCGCACCCCAGGTCGAGCACCGCCATCCCAGGCGCCGGGGCGAGCATTTCCACGCAGAGGGCCCGCCGCCGCCTGACGCGCCGGCGGGCGCACTCTTGAAACACGGCATACCGGCCCCCTTGGACTCCACCATACAGGCTGTTCCAGGTTTCAACCTCCTCGTCGAAAATCGGTTGCAAGGGGCCTCCTGCTTGACAACGGGTTAGGCCGCCACTCCTCCGCGAGATGCTTCTTCAACAACCGGGCCGCGCCGCGCGCCTTGCCCTTTTCCCTCCGGATGATCGGTCCCAGCTCGGCCCGGATGGCCTCGCGCCGCGTCCAGGTCTCCTCAAGGGACCGGTACAGGGACTCCACCGTAAGATCAGGAAATTCCACCATCTGCTCGTCCTGCTCGATGGAGCGCATGTAGCCGCGGTTCTTGGGCGTGGCGATGAGCGCGACCACCGGCGTCTCCACCGACGAGGCCAGGATGAGGGAATGGGTCCGCATGCCGAAATGCATCTGGACCGCGGAAAAGACGGCGGTGAGATCCTGGTAGCTGAACTCCCGGTTGGTCACGATCCGGATGCGGTCACGGTTGCGGACCTTGGCGAGCATCTCCTCGTTGATGCGGCTGTCCATGGGCTGGGTGATGACCAGGACCACGTTGATGCCTTCCCGATCGATGAACCGGTCGAGGGCCGCCGCGACCAGGCCGGTGAAATCGGCCTGCCGGATCCCCTTGCCCCGGTTCCCCCGGACATAGACATCCAGATAGCTGTTGATGTTGAAGCTGATCCACGGCCGGTCTCCGCCCAGGATGCCTTCCCGGCGGGCGATCTCGGCCAGCCGGGCGGGGCTGCTGGGCACGGCGTTGAGGGCGCAGTCGGCGGTCTGGTGCACCGCCCCGTGCACCCGCAGGCCGGGGAGGTCCTCCAAGACCGCGTTCGATTGCCGGTCGCGCAGCATGACCAGGGAGGAGGCGTTGACCACCCGGGCCAGGCACGCCTTGCCGAGCCCTGAATGGACTGGGCCGAGGCTGACGTTGTAAAGCACGACGGGAATCCCCCGTTGCCTGGCGAGCGGCAGGACGAGGGCCATCGTCGAGAGATAGTTGAAAAGCGGGTTCAGGAGCCTGTAATCGAAAAGAATGGCATCGGTCACCAGCACGAGGTCCGCCGAGAGGACGGCCCGGAAGATCGGCAGGCCGAAGATCTTCAGGCTGAAGTCCTGGGGAAGGAGCCCCACCGGCTCGATATCGAATTTTCCATACCCGCGGCGGACGAACTTCTTGTTGATGGTCGGAATGGTGAACCGGCACTCCCCCAGCTCCGCCGAGACGTCCTCCAGCAGGCATCCCAGGATGGCGGCGTCCCCGGCATTCCGGCCCGAAAAATTGCCGATCACGCACACCCTTTTCTTCACGCGTCCTCTCCCCCTGTTGGCGGACCTGCTGCGATTCCATGCTCCCCGGGGGCGCCCCCGCCGGGACTTTCTCCCCGCCTGGAGCGCACCCGGGCCGGGCTGCCGAAGGCGACGCTCATTTCCGGCAGGGAACGGTTGACCAGGGAATGGGCGCCCACGACCGTTCCCTTCCCGATGACCACGCCATCGAGCACCGTGGTCCGCACCCCCAGCCAGGCACCGGGGCCGATTTCCACTCCGCCCCGGCTGGGGCGGAACCCTTGCTGCCGAATGATCGGCACCTCCGGGTCGTCGAACCGGTGCTGCTTTCCCCCGACGATACAAACGTAGGCGGCAAGCATGGCCTCGGCGCCCACATGCAGGCGACTGTCGGTGCCGAGGAGACAATTGCAGCCGATGACGGCCTCCCTGCCGATCACGATCTCCCCGTTCCGCGTCCTGATGATCGTATTGCGGGAAATGAAGCAGCCGTCCTCGATGGTGATGGCGGCCCTCGGTCCGCGGGCGTCGAGCACGCACTGGTCGTCGATGAAGACATTGTTCCCGAGGGTGATGTTCCGGCTGCCCCGGATGGTCACGTTTTTCCCGATCACCGGTTTCTGGCCGGCGGCCTTAAATAATCTCCGGTAGGCCTTCTGGCGGATGAAGTACCCGAAGGCCCCCGCGCTCCCGCCCCACAGACCGATCGCCATTTCCGAGTAGAGAAGCCCCAGGAGCGATCGGGAGCCCACCGCGAGCAGGGCATACTTTTCGAGCTGCGACAGGTTTTCCTCCCGGAGGAGGGCCTGGGCGCTGCGGTCGGTGTATTCCGTCACGGCTCCCCGGCCCCGGGGGAAACGGCCCGGTGGGAAAGAACAAGCCCGATCAAGCCGTTCACCAGCATTTTGAAGCGGAACAGCAGGGCCATGGCCAGGCTCGCCGCCGAATTGATGCCGATGAGCCCCAGGTAAAAGACGTAGGCGCCTTCCGTCAGTCCCAGGCTGCCCAGTGAGACCGGAACCATGGAGACCAGAATGGCGGCGGGGACCACCGCGGCGATCGCCAGGAGGCTGGGCTCCTCCCCGAAGGCCAGGCAGGAGACATAGACGTTCAGGAAGGTAAGGAGGTAGAAGAGGACCGTGATCAGCGTCACCTGGAGCAGGGCCAACTGGTCGTTCCTGAGGACGCGGACGAGCGCCGCGAATTTTTCCTGCAGGCCCGCGAGAGAGCTGGCGAACCGCTCCACCATTGCCCGCATTCCCCCTTCCGATCTTCGTAAGCCGCGGCCGCCGGGGAGGGCGATCAGTCCATCGAGGATGCGGTGCAGCCAGCGGCCGAGATCCCGCCCGTGCCGCCGCATCATGAGCAGCACCGCCAGGAGAACAAGCAGGGAGGCGGCCAGGAACGCCGGGACGATGATGCCGGGATGGGTAAACAGCCCCGGCAGACAGGCCGGGGCGAGGACGGCAAGGAGCAGCAGGAGCAGCAGTCCCGTCCCCCGCTCCATGAACACGCTGATCGCGGCATGCCCATGGCTCTTAATGTGCCGCCCGGCATAATAGGCGCGCGCCACGTCGCCTCCCACGTTGGACGGGAGGAGATTGGAGAAGTAGTACCCGATGTAGTAGTACCGCATGAGGAGCCGGAGAGGCACCGGCTTCTGCTGCAGGTCGAGGAAGAGTTTCCATTTCAGGCAGCTGATGAAGATCATGAAGCCGGATACGACCATGGACAGGGCCAGATACCTGAGGTCGATCCGCCGCACGGTCTCCAGAAAATCACTGGCATTGATGAAGTGGAGCAGGATCACCAAAAATAGCAGGCTGGCCCCCGCCTTGGAAAATAAGACCAGCCGTCGCCGGGCCTTCTTCGACTGCTGCAAAGGCCGGCCGTCTTCAGGAGCAGCCATGGTCTTGCGGCTCCAATGGATTCACGCCATCCTGGCTCATCATGATCCCGGTTCGATGTACAGGTGCAGGCCCTTTTCCCGCTTTCCGGACAAGATAAGCAACCCATCATGGTAAAAGCCCGAACGGGTGTACCATCTCCTCAGTAAGCGGCTGCAGGGTGCCGCAGACCCGCGAAAGCGGCCTGTGAGCTGGACTGGTCCTCCGCGAGCAGGCCGCTGACAAAAGAGAGGCGTTGCCCTGTGACCCGTTTGCGGATAACCGGCGGGGCGCCTCTGCCGCCTGGAGGGGTCGAGGTTAATCATAGCACGAGCGATGCGGGCGAAAGCAAATGTTTTTCTCGCGCCGGTGCTCTTTGGCGGATGCAGGAGGGACAAAGATACTGGAAGAAGAAGCCGACCTAACAATGATGATCTCGCAAAAAGCCGCCGAATTCGTTTGACGGTCATTCCGGCGCAGGCCGGACAAGCGCTTGCGCTTGAACGCCCGAAGGGCGGCCCGCACCGCGAACGCAGCCAGTAATCAGTGTTTTCAGTGTCCTCGGAAAGGCACTGGACCCCGGCCTACGCCGGGGCGACGGCTTTTTGCGAGACTGTTAATTTTGACTTCGTGCGGAAGGGAAGGCGGCCTCGGCCGGTAGTTTTTCGCGGAGGGCCGGAACGAGCCACAAATCGGTCCGCCGGTACAGGAGATCGTCGACGCTCCGGACCGACTCCTCGGCGATAAGGGTCCGCAGCTCCCCCGCAGGCACGTCGCCCGCCAGCCCCTGCCCGTCCAGGAAGACGCCCCGCGGCGTGACGGGGGCCAGCTTTTCGCAGGGGAGGGGCGCGGCGGCCTCAGGAAAGACAAGGGACAGGGTTTTGTGGGCCACCAGCCGGGCGGTGGTGAACTTCACCCCGGAAACCGAGAAGAAATTCTCCAGCCCCCCGGCGCGGCCGTGGTCGACAATCACCTCCCGGGTCGCCAGCTCGGCGGTTCCCGGCCGGGCGGCGGGCAGCAACCCCGCGAGCACGTGGAGGACCTGGTCCGGCGCCACCGCGAGCCCGGGCGCCGCCGCGTTCAGCCCGGCGAGAAAGTGCTCCAGCTGGCCGGCCGATGGCCGGGGGCGCCCCTGGTGCCCTTCCCAGGGAAGGTGACCGGTGCCGGCCAGCAGCTTCCCCTTCCAGGGAACCAGGAAATAGGTCTGCGCCCCCGGCCTCCGGGGGGTGAGGGCCAAGCCGTACGGCGCGGGAGGCCGCCGGTCGAGCAGGACGTTCCAGGCCAGCGAGGGCGTGAAGAGCGGTTTCCCTCCGGGGCCGGCGGATTGCGCCACCTCCCGGCACCAGGGGCCGGCGGCATTGATCACCTTGGTCGCCTTGAATTCGTACCGGCTGCTGCTTTCCCGATCTGAGGCGATCACCCCCACCACCTGGTTCCGGTATTGCAGCAGCGTGGTCGCTTCCATGTAGTTCAGGGCGCAGGCCCCGAGCCCGCAGGCCCAGCGCAGGATTTCCATCAGGAGCCGCTGGCTGTCCGGCATGACCGCGTCGTACCAAAGAGCCCCGCCCTGGAGGCCGGCCGGGTCCACCGCCGGAAAAAGCCGCCTCACCTCCCCGGCCGGCAGGATTCCCCCCTTGGGCAGCCGCCGGTCCGGGGCCACCCCCCGGTTGCGGCCCAGGGAGAGCAGGTGATTGGCGGCGAGCGCCGCCCGCAGGATGGCCGGCCGACGCATCCCGTCGCCATAAAGGGGCATGAGGCAGGGCAGCGGCTGCACCAGGGCGGGAAAGTTCCGGAGGAACCATTGCCGCTCGCCCACCGATTCCCGGAAGCGCTTGAGATCGAGCTTCTGCAGGTAGCGCAGGCCGCCGTGCAGAATGCGGAGGCTATTGAAGCTGGTATGACTCCCGAAATCGTCCCGCTCGAGAAGAAGGGCGCGCAGCCCGCGGCGCCCCGCCTCGAAGGCGAGCATCACCCCATAGATTCCTCCCCCGATCACGATCAGGTCGTACCGGCCGGCTTCGGCGGCACTCGGATTGCGGATGATCATAGCATTCCCTGTCCCCGGTACCAGGCGGCCGTTCTCGCCAGCCCCTCCTCCAGGTCCACCTCCGGCCGGTAGCCGAGGAGCCGCTTCGCCTTTTCGATGCTGAAGGCCCGGTCCTTGTGGAAGAACTCCACCCGGCGCGGGTAAAGGGGCGGCCTGATCCCGAAGGGGCGGCACAGCCAGTCGCAGATGACCGCGGCCGCATAGACCGGAGCGAAGGGCACCCGCCACCGGGGCGGCGGACAGCCCAGCGCCCGGGCGATGGCGGCGACCAGGTCCCGGATGGTGGTGTACCGCGGGCCGCCGATGGTGAATACCTCCCCCAGGGCCTCTTTCCTGGTCCCGCAGAGGAGAATGCCGGCAACGAGATCGTCGATGTAGGTCATGTGGTAGCGCACCCGGCCCGAGCCGATCATGGCGAACCGCCCCTTGCTGATGGGGCGGAACAGCTTGAGAAAGCGGGAGTCCCCCGGCCCGTAGATCCCCACCGGCCGAACGACGGCGCCGGGAAGGCCACCATGGAAATAGGCCATGGCCAGCAGCTCGCCTTCCATCTTGGAGACCTGGTAGTGGTCCCCCGGACTGAACCGGTACTCTTCCGTGGCCGGCGGGTCGTCGATCGCGCCCTGGACCCCTACGGTCGAGCAGTGCACGAACCGGCGGACCTTCGCCGCCCGCGCCGCGTCGAGGAGGTTGCGGGTCCCATTCACGTTCACCTGCCGGAACTCGTCCCGGTCGGCCAGCTCGACCCGGTAGGCGGCGATGTGATAGACCAGGCCGATGTCGGAAAAGTTGCCCGCGACCGCTCCCGGGTCCTTGATGTCCACCACCCGGCACTCCACCCCGAGGTCCTGCAAGGCAGCGGTCCTGCTGCCCGGCCGCACGAAGGCCACGACCTCCCTGCCGCCTTCGGCCAAGGCCCGGCAGAGCGCCGTTCCGGTGAAGCCGGTTGCCCCCGTGACCAGGATCTTTTTCATTTCCTCTTCGGCTACCAGCAGATCAGGCCGGCATCTTCAGGTTGATAGTCGTCCATGAAAAAAATTTCCGCCCGGCGGAATGATAATGATTTCCAATCATCTCGAAGGTTCCGAAAAGGAAGCCTGCTCCACTTTTTCCTGCAGCAGCAAGTCATCAAGAATAGACTTTTTTCACCTGTCATCAGTCCATCAAAGGAGATGCTGGGTGACCAGCCAGTCCCTGGTTGCCGCCAATCCTTCGTCCAGGCCCACCCCCGGCTTGAAGTGGAGGAGCCTCCGGGCCTTGCCGATGTTGAAGGCGGCGCTGTCGGTGAAAAACTTGAGGCTCCGGCTGGAAAACGGCGGCTCCTTGCCGCCCATGGTGAAGGTCGATTCCACCATCCCGGCGAGGAGCCGCATCAGCCAGAGAGGCACCTTGATCGGCGGCAGGCTGGCCTGCTGGGCGCGGGCGATTTTGACGGTCAGGTCCCGGAGGCGCACCGGCTCCGCCGAGGCGATCACGAGGACCTCCCCCACCGCGGCCTCTGCGGCCGCGGCGAGGTCGAAGGCCTTGAGCAGATCGGTGATGTAGAGCGGATGGCGGAAATTATTCCCATTCCCCACCATGAAGAAGCGGCCCTTCTTGATGGTCCGGAACAGCTTCGTGGTCCGGGGGCACCGGGGCCCATAAACCCAGGCCGGCCGCAGGATGACCACCGGGAGCCCGGTTTCCCGGTGGGCGGCCAGCACCTTTTGCTCCCCGGCCAGCTTGGTCTTCTCGTAGAGGATCTCGGGGCGGCAGGCCGTGGTCTCGTCGGCGGGCAGGCTCGCGAGGCTGCCGTAGACCCCGACGCTGCTGCAGTGGACGAACCGCTTGACGCCGTTCGCGGCGGCGGCCGCAAGCAGATTTTCCAGCGCCCGGACATTCACCTCCCAGAAGAAGGCTTCCGGCTGATTCACCTGCAAATGGGCGCTGGCCAAATGGTGGACGACCGCGGTGCCCGGCAGCAGCCGGGCGACGAGCTCCCGGTCCCGCAGGTCGCCCTCCGCCAGGGTGCAGCGGGCGTGGCCGCGGAGATGGCCCAGCCGGTCGAGGTGGAGATCGAGGGCCACCACCTCGTGGCCTTGGGCCAGCTGGTTTTCTACCAGGTGGCTGCCGATGAACCCTCCCGCTCCCGTAACCAGTACTTTCATGATGCTGCCTCCAAAAGGAGATCAGTTGACCATGGCCGCTTCAGCGGTCCACCGTTCCACCCGGCACTGGGCCAGCTCCTCCGCCCCCGAGCGGACCTTGCTGCCGCTCACCATGACCACGTACCCCCTCCGGTAGAGAACCAGCAGGTCGAGCCGGGAGATCACCCAAAACAGGGGGTAGACGAGGGAATAGGCCCGAAGCGCCTTTTTTACCGATTCGAGCTGCTTTTTGGTGGCCGGGGCGATGGTGCCCTCCCCGACCGGCTCGTGGCTCTTCTTGGCCAGGACGTTGACGTAGAGGAAGTTGATGCTCAGCTCCAGCATCTCGGTGAAGAACCGTGAAAAG
>JAJYKH010000080.1 GCA_021788685.1 Deltaproteobacteria bacterium
GCATCCACGCTGCATGCCCATCATGCCGCCCATCATCATGCCGGGGCCCATGCCCATGCCGCTGCCGCCCATCATGCGGCAGCCCGGGGTAGCCGCCCCATCGTCGATGTAGGCCCACGCAGGGGCGGCGAGGGTCAAGCTGAGAAGAACGGCGAGTACGGAGAATCTCTTCATCGGATGACCTCCTTCTGCTTTCTTGTTCTTGGCCGGCCTCGCAAAAGCGCTCTGCCGACGGTCTCCACCAGATCGGATTTCGTTTTCCTTTCCCGCCCGCCTGTGCCCGAGGTTTTTTGCGAGATCGTCGTCTCCCTCAATGCTATCATCGGGGAAGGAAGACCGTCAATTCGGCCTGACCTCACAACCCGCCGTGGTTCTGATTGTTTCCTGAACCCGTGGACGACGGGATGAGTTGATTGATCTAATAGATAATAATGCCAACCCGGTCGAAGCATCACCCACCCGTCGCCCTTCGGGGCGCCCATCCGCACGCCACCTCCTTTGTCGGCAACCGTCAGATATAGCTCACTGTAATCGAACGGTTGCCTTTGCGGATCTGGCGCCCGGACGAACGCTCACGGATTCAGGTGCTTGATGAGGATTTGCGGATGCAGCCGATCGTTCTTCGTGAGGTGGTGGAATCCCTGGCGGTGGTCACCGACCTCATGAGTCCGGTGCTTGCCAATCACCACCTGCGGGTGGCCCACCTGGCCGTTCGCTTGGCGGAGGCGGCGGGCCTTGCCCGGGAGGACCGCCATCGGCTGCTGCTCGCCGCCCTTCTCCACGACTGCGGCGCCTTGTCGGTTGCCGAGCGGGAGGAGATCAAGCGGTTCGACTCCGACTTTGTTGGGGCAAACGGGATGCGGCGCCACGCCGAAACGGGCTACCTGCTCCTTCGCGATTTCGGCCCGTTTGCCCGCATGGCGGCCACCGTCCGCCATCACCACCGCCATTGGAAGCATGGGCGGGGGCGAACGGCCGGCCCGGAGACAGTCCCCCGGGAGGCGTTCATCATTCACCTGGCGGACCGCATCGACGTGCTGCTCGATTACCGGGCCGACCTGCTGATGCAGACGGACGCGGTGACGGCCGCCATCCGGTCCGGTGCCGGGCCGATCTTCGATCCCGGGCTGGTGGCCCTGTTTCTGGACCTCGCGGCCAGGGAGTCGTTCTGGCTCGACCTGGAAGTGGCCGCCCGCCATGCCGTGGTCACCGGCGGCGAGGGGTTGCCTCCGGTCATCATCGATGCCGCCGGCCTGGAGGATCTCGCTCGGCTGTTCAGCCACCTGGTGGATTTCCGCAGCCGGTTCACCGCCACCCATTCCCACGGGGTGGCGGCCTCGGCCGGGAAGCTGGCCGAGCTGCTCGGCATGGACGGTGAAGCGCAAGCGATGATGAAGACGGCGGGCTACCTGCACGATCTGGGCAAGCTGGCCGTGCCTCGGGAGATCGTGGACAAGAAGGGGCCGCTCACCCGCGGGGAGACCAGCCTCCTCAAGCGCCACAGCTACTACACCTGGTGGATTCTCCGCCGGATCGGGGGGCTGGAGACGATCACCGACTGGGCCGCCTGCCACCACGAACGGATGAACGGCAGGGGCTATCCCTTTCATTACGACGGGAGCCAGCTCTCCACCGGCGCCCGGGCGATGGCGGTGGCGGATGTCTTCACCGCCATGACCGAGGACCGGCCCTATCGGGAGGGGATGACCGCCACCAGCGTCATCCGGGTGCTCACCCGCATGGCGGACGGCGGGGTGCTGGACGGCAAGATCGTCAGCCTGCTGATCGGAAACTATGCCGAGGTGGACCGGGAGCGGGCCGCCGTCCAGCAGGAGGCGAGGCACGGTTACGAGCGGTTCTGCAGCCTGCTCGCCAGGGAGCCGGCCCCGGTCTGAATCCGGCGGCTCGTCCTGATGATCTCGCAAATCGAATTCTGCATCCGGATGGCTAATGGCTTGTCCGTAAATAAGCTTTTCAGGGCTCGCGCTGGATTTTGAGGTGAATTTGGTCGTGACGATTGAGCAAAACCGCAGCCGTAGCAGCGCTACGGCGAGGATTTTGCGATTGAGGGAACGGCCAAATCCGACCAAAAGCCAGATGCGAGCACCGAAGTATTGATACGGACAAGCTCTAAGCACAAAAGTTCGATATACAAGGCGCGGCGGTGTCGCGAAAGCGGAGGCGTACAATAAGGTACGTCGAGCATTTCGCGACCCGCCGCAACGCCGTAGATCGGACTTTTTGCGATGCCATCACTCCTCGCACCAGGAGATGGCCTCGACCGGGCAGCTGTCGATGGCATCCTGGATGACCTCCTCCGGATCTCCCGTTGGATCGATGACGCGGGAAAGGTTGTTTTCGTCCAGCTCGAAGGTGCCGCCCGCGATTTCCGTGCAGAGGCCGCAGCTGATGCAAAGGGTTTGGTCGACCACCGGAGCGCGTGCCATGGCTTTCTCCTCGTGCGGTGGGATGTGAACGGGGCCGTCCGGCCCCATGCCCCATCGTACGGAGGGCGGTGCATCCTGTCAAATCGCGGGAGCGGTGCCGGGCCGGGCGCGCCGGTCGAAAGGCTTTGCCACCGCTTTCCGGCTTTTCTTACAATGAAAGGAGATCCAACCCGAGGAATTCACACCCCGAGGAGGCAATGACATGGAAACTGCCAAGATCATCGTGGTGGGGGCCGGGCCGGCCGGGATCGCCACCGCCGTCGAGGCCAGGGAGGCTGGCATCGGTCCGGTGATCGTCCTGGAAAAGCAGGCCCACCTGTGCGACACCGTGGTCAGCCTCTATCACCAGGGCAAGCGGGTCGATCCCGTCTACCGGAAGGTAAAGGTGGAGCCCACCGGCAAGCTCTCCTTCGACACCGAAACCCGGGAAGACTTTCTGCGCCGGATGGCGATCGTGGCCGAGGACCACCGGCTGGACATCCGTTTCGGCCGGGAGGTGCAGAAAATCATCTCCCAGGACGGCCTCTTCCACGTTTACACCGGCAAGGGCGAGGAATTCCGGGCGCCCGTCGCGGTGATCGCCATCGGGATCTTCGGCAAGCCGATCAAGCCCTCCTATCCCATTCCCGCCGAAGTCAAGGACAAGGTCCACTTCAGTCTCCCCCGGGAGGCGCCCGAGGGCAAGAAGGTGCTGGTGGTGGGCGGGGGGGATGCCGCCGCCGAGGCCGCCTGCTTCCTGGCGAACAAGAACGAGGTGGCCCTTTCCTACCGGCGGTCGGAGTTCTTCCGCATCAACGAGCTCAACTACTGCAATCTCAACGACTGCGCCTGCCTGGGGAAGATCAACCTGATGATGGCCACCGACATCAAGGAGCTGACCCCCCACGGCGAGCGGGTGATGGTCCGTTTCGCGCACGGGGAGGAGATCCCCTTCGATTTCCTCTTCTACAACCTGGGGGGAATGACCCCGGCGGCCTTTCTCGAAAGCATCGGGGTCGAAATGACGGACAAGAAGCCGAGGACCGACATCCACGGCGAGACCGATGTGGAGCGGCTGTTCCTGGCCGGCGACCTGGTGGTGGAGAAGGGCACGATCATGGCGGCGTTCAACTCCGGCAAGGCGGTGATCGACCGGATCGCCAGCCGATATGGCTCCATGGCCGGGGCGGAGGCGGCCATGGCCGGAAAGGAGTCATCGTGAGTCACTCCGGTTGATGCCGCTCGAAGTCGGCATCCAGCTCATCATTGCTCCCCATCTGGAGCACCGTGCCGTGGGCGCTGGCCTTCACCTCCTGCCTCGCGTGGGCGGCCGCGGCCCCCCCCCTGGCCCGGGCCGGGCTCTGCCTCACGGCCGGTTTCGGCCCTTGACCCGCCTTTTCCCGCATTGATCGGCTGCCCGCCGCCTTGCTGTCCACCTGGAAGAAGGCCACCGCGTCATTGAGCTGCTGGGCCTGGGCGGCAAGCTCCTCGGAAGTGGCGCTCATTTCCTCCGAAGCCGAGGAATTCTGCTGGATCACCTTGTCGAGCTGCTGGAGGGCGACATTGATCTGCACCGCCCCCCGATCCTGCTCCTGGGAGGCGCTGCTGATCTCCTGCACCAGCTCGGAGGTTTTCTGCACGTCAGGCAGGATCATGCCGAGCAGCTCGCCGGCCCGCTCCGCCACCTTGACACTGCTTCCTGAAAGATCGTTGATTTCAGCCGAGGCCACCTGACTGCGCTCGGCAAGCTTCCGCACCTCCGCGGCCACAACCGCGAAGCCCTTGCCGTGCTCGCCAGCCCGCGCCGCCTCAATGGCGGCGTTCAAGGCCAGAAGATTGGTCTGGCGGGCGATTTCCTCGATGATGGAGATCTTGCCGGCGATCTTCTTCATGGCGGCCACGGTCTCCGCCACCGCCTCCCCGCCCTCTTTGGCGTAGTTGAAGGCCTTGACGGCGATCTGCTCGGTCTGCTGGGCATTGTCGGTGCTCTGGCGGATGTTGGCGCCCATCTCCTCCATGGAGGAGGAGACCTGCTCGATGGAGGCGGCCTGCTCCGCGGCGCCCTGCGACATCTCCTCGGCGCTCGAGCTCAACTGCTCGCTGCCGGCGGCCACGTTCTCCGCCGCGCTCTGAACGTCGATCACCACCTCGGAGAGGTTCTGGACCATCTGGGCAATGGCCCGCATGAGCTCATCCTGCCCCGAGCGCTCCCGGACTTCCTGGACCAGATTGCCGGCCGCGATCTCCTGCGCCACTTTGGTCACCCTGTCCATGGCCTCGATCAGGACGTTCAGGTTGTTCTTGATCGTGTTGAAATCGCCATGGTAGGTATCCGTGATTTTCGGCGGGATATCGCCCTTGCTGATCCGCTCCACATAATCGGCCGCCACATTGAGCGGCCCGATCACGGCGTCGAGGGTCTGGTTGACCCCCTCAATGACCCCCCGGAACTCGAAATTGATCTTCTCCGTGGCGCCCCGGGTGGCCAGCTGCCCCTGCACCGCCGCCTCGGTCAGCCGCTTGCATTCGGCGAGCAGCGATTTGAGGATGAAGCCGATATTCTTCGAGAGGGCGAGGCCGAGTCCGACGCCGAACAGGACGGCGCCCGCGATCAGCGCGAGCATGAAGATCTCGCTCTGCTTGTAAATTTTGGTGGTGTCCTCGGCGAAATCCTTGGCGAGGTTCTCTTTATGTTGCGCCAAATCGTTCATGTCCTGATCGATTTCCTGGTTTTTCTCCCGGGCCTCCCCGTTGGAAAGCTCCACCGATTTCCTGGTCTTGCTCAGGCCCTCGGCCGTGGCCAGCTCCATGATTTTTTCGCTCAACGGCCGGTATTCCTCCCAGGCCTTTTCCAGCTTGGCCATTTCCGCTTTCCCCTCTTCGGTGGCGAACAGGGGCCTGGCCTTCTCGATGTATTCCTTAATCCGGTTCTCTGCCGCGGCATGCCGCTGGCGAAATTCTTCCCGATCAGCCTCGGAGGAGGCCAGAAGGAAATTCTTTTCCGCCCGGACATAGAAAAGAAGATTGATATTGGCTTCCTTGATGTAGGCAACGCCAAGCAGCTCTTTCCGGTACATCGCTTCGGCCAAGTCGTTGATCATTGACATGTTCCTGATGCCATACGCGCCCAGAAAGCCGGTGATGCCGGCGAGGAGCAGAAACGAGGCGATCAGCTTTTTACTGATGGTCATCTTCTCGAACATAGAACCCTCCTTGATCAGCTCTCCTGGCAGATGATGGTCCCGATTGGAGCCTGCGACCATGTATGAGTCTGTCGGATCATTATCCAAATTTTTCTGCATGTCAATTCGATATGCCGGCGATTCTTCTGGCTTGTCCGTTGCCGTCCCTTTATCGTCCAATATGCCCCGCACGACTTTCAGCAGTTTCATCGGCGAGACGGGCTTGAAGAGCACTGGCAAGCCTCCTTTAATGGAGGCCTTCTGCCGAATGATGGCCGGGGCGTAGCCGCTCGCGAAAGAGGACTTTCGCGTCGGGTCTGGTTTTCCTGATGGCATCGAAGGCCTTCTTGCCGTTCATCTTCGGCATGATGAGGTCGAGCAGGAAGAGATCGATTTTATCACGGCATTCAGTGGTATTCTTGACCGCCTCCTCGCCGTCCGCAGCTTCGACGGCCGTGTACCCGGACCGCTGCAGGACGCTCCGGTAAAAGCTCCGCACCGCCTCGTCATCCTCGGTCATCCTCGGCGATCAGGACCGTCTCCCCGTTGCCCGGGGCGGCTTCCGTTTCCGGCTCCCTTCCCTCCCGGCCAAGGCCTTTCAGGCGATGGGCAGGTAGATTCTGTACACGACCATTTGCCCCCGGATCTTCCAGGAGAGGCGAATGGTTATCCGGCGGCCGGACAGGTCGCACGTGGGGCTCTCATTATCTTTTCTTTTCGACCAGGAGGGCTTGCGCCGTTAACCTGAAAATTATGCAGAAGGTCCGGGAAAAAATGGGAATCGCTTTGTGGCAGGTGCATGCAGGAAAGGCCCGATGAGGAGCTCAAGGGCTGCGCCCCGATCGTGCGCACTTTCCGAGGTCCGCTTCCGTATGCACTGGTGCGCCCCAGGCGCCGAATCTCACGGGAGCTGGCTTGGGGATGAGCGGGATCTGGGCAGGGGTTTACTCCCTCCCATATTTTCTCAATACCGACTGGGCGGCGTAGTGACCGCCGAGGCCGTGGACCCCGCCGCCCGGCGGGGTAGCGGCGGAGCAGATGTACAGCCCCTCGGCCGGCATGGCATAGGGGTCCAGGCTGAAGGCCGGGCGGGCGAGGAGCTGCCGGAGGTCCTGGACCCCGCCGTTGATGTCCCCGCCCACGTAATTGGGGTTGTACTCCTCCATTTGGGCGGCATTCATGGTATGGCGCGCGAGGATGGTGCTCCGGAAGCCGGGGGCGAACCGCTCGATCTGATGCTCCATGGCGCTGACCATGCTCGCCTCGCTGTGGTGGCGCATGTGGCAGTAGCCCCAGAGGGTGTGGCGGCCCGCCGGGGCGCGGGACGGGTCGAACAGGCTCTGCTGGGCGAGGATGAGGAACGGGCGCGGGGTGAGATAGCCGCGCCAGGCCGCCCTCTCCGCCTCGGCGATCTCCTCCAGGCTGCCGCCCACGTGCACGGTGCCGGCCCGCCGGCAGGCCTCCGCCCGCCACGGCACCGGCTCCGACAGAGCCCAGTCGATCTTGAACACCCCCATGCCGTAGCGATACTTTTGCAATCGCCTCAAGTAGCCTGATGGCAGGCTGGCCCCTGCAATGCGAACGATTTGCCGCGGGGTGAGGTCGAAGAGCACCGCCGTGGACTCGGGCAGCTCGTCGAGGCTCCTGATCTCGCGGCCGGTCACGATCTCCCCCCCGGCATGGTGCAGGCGGACAATCAAGGCCTCGGTGATGGCCTGGGAGCCGCCCCGCGGCAAGGGCCACCCCCTGGCGTGGCCGGCGATGGCGAGCACCAGCCCGAAGACGGCGGAAGGGCGCTGGTCAAGGGGAAGCATGCTGTGGGCGGCGATGCCCCCGAAAAGGGCGCGGGTTTGCGGAGAATGGAATTTCCGGTTGGCCAGGGACAGGGCGGGCTGCAGGGCGGGCAGGGCGAGGCGGACCAGAAGGGAAGGATTGGCTGGCAGCCGCAGCGGCGGACCCAGGAGATCCGCCGCCATCTGGTCCCACTCGCGGACGAAGGGCGCCATCAGCTCGCGCCAAGCCGAGCCGTCGGGGCCGAGCGCATCCGCGGTCGCCGCCAGCGGGCGGGCGAGCACGGCGGCGGTGCCGTCATCGAAGGGATGGGCCAGGGGCAGCTCGGGGTCTAGCCACTCCAGGCCGGCCTCTTTCAATCCATAGGAAGCGAACGCGGGCGAGGAGACCGCCAGGGGATGGATGGCTGAGCAGATGTCGTGGCGGAAACCGGGCAGGGTGAGCTCGGCCGTGCGGGCTCCCCCTCCCGGGGTGTCCCGGGACTCGTAGACGGTAACCTCCCATCCGGCCCGCGCCAGCTCGATAGCGGCGGCCAGGCCGTTGGGGCCCGAGCCGATGACGGCGGCCTTGCGCGGCATCTTTTTCCCTCGATATGAGCTTCCTTCATCGGGCGGGCAGGGCGGGTGCTAAGATCAGGATAGCATGGGGCCGGTTTGCCGGCCAGGAAAGCCGGAAGGGCGGGTGGCAAATCTGGCAAACGCCATCGACCAGACCGCCGGCTCGGCGCTAGGGCGGGTTTCCCGCACATTGGAGGACCGCTTCGCTTGAGGCTTGAGGCAGAATTTATTGCTTTTGCTCCGACCTTGGACCTCCAGCAGATTTGGGCTCGTCCAAAAGAAAAAGCGCGGGATTCCTCCCGCGCTTCTCTGAATCGGTCTGTAGTGGTTTAAGGTGAACCGCTATCGCAGCAGCTTGTCGTTGTTGGCGACCTTCCGCACCAGCTCCCGGTAGTCTTCGGCGCCGGGCGAGCCGGGGGCGAACTCGTAGATGGTCTGCCCGGAGGCGGGGGCCTCCGAGAGCCGGACGTTCGAGCGGATCGGCTTGCAGAGGAGGTGGCCGTACAGCTGCTCGATCTTCTCCAGGATGCCATTGCACTTTTTGACCCGCTGATCGTAGAAGGTCGGCAGGATGTACTTGAGGGCCACTTCCTTGCGGTGCTTCTGGATGGCCGAGAGGCTCTTGAGGAATTCCACCAGGCCCTGCAGGGTCATGATCTCGAGAGAGACCGGGGTGAGGATGTCCTTGATGTAAAAGAGGACATTGACCGTGAGGGGATCCCAGCCGGGCGAGGTGTCGACGATCACGTAATCGTACTGGTTTTCGATCGGCTTCAGGGCCTCGGCCAGGGTGAGCTCGCCGCCGAAGTCCTTCCGGTCGATGAGCCGCTTGAGGCCGGCAAGCGATTTGCCGCCCGCGAGCAGCCACAGTCGCTCCCTGGCCTTGACGACGGCCTCGTCCGGGGCCAGCTCCTCGGTGATCAGCTCGGTGAGGCCGCCCTTGGGCTTTACCCCGAGCACAAAACTGTCCTGGCCCTGGGTATCGGTGTCCACCAGCAGCACCTTGAAGCCGGAGCAGGCCAACCCGGCGGCCAGGTTCACTGAGGTGGTGGTCTTGCCCACGCCGCCCTTGCTGATGCAAATGCCGATGCGGCGGACCGGCTGGGTGGGCTCGACCATGGCTTCCCTGGCATCCTGCTCGGCACGGAGAGGGAACTGCTGCCCGCAGAACTTGCACCGGCCCATCTTGACGTTCGGCGGGATCTTCTTCTCGTCGATGTTGTACTGTTTCTTGCAGTGCGGGCAGATCAAAAGCATGTGGCGCGAAGCCTCCATCGTTGGCGATAAGACGGCTGATTGCCGCCGCGGGCCGTTTCAGGAATGACGATCTCGCAAAAAGCCGTCACCCCAGCCAAGATGGCTAAGCACAAAATTTCGATATACAAGGCGCGGTGGTGTTGCGAAAGCGGAGACGTACAAAAGGTACGTTGAGCATTTCGCGACATCGCCGCAACGCCGTAGATCGGACTTTTTGCGACGCCATCAGGGCTCATGAGTGTCCCGGTTGTTGTGAAGATATTGCCTGACCAGCAGGCTCTCCTTCCCCTTCTCCTCGAATTCCCGCAACAGCAGGCGCAGGGAGGAGTCCACCAGC
>JAJYKH010000081.1 GCA_021788685.1 Deltaproteobacteria bacterium
CTGGTCGCCCAGGAGCTCGTCGGAAGGCAGCCGGGTTTCCTTGGCCTTCCAAACCTCGCGGCCGAGATTGCAGACGAAGGGCACCTGCAGCTTCTCGTCCTTCTGGGTGAGGGCCGCGAGGCGAATCCGCTCGATGACCGAGTAGGAATACTCGATGCCGTAACCCAGGGCGCCGATGGAGGGGTCGACGAGCACGGAGTCCAAAGACACCCCCATGTTCTCGAGCAGGATGTTGAGCTGCTTGGCCAGGTTGACGTCGATGGGCGACGAGGCGACCATGGGGTGCTGGAAGGCCATGGCGGTAGCGCCGATGGAGCGGTAGTTGGCGTCGGTGAGCGGCGCCAGGCACACCTTCTTGTCGCCGATCTGGGAGGTGATCTCCCGCAGGGTCTCGGTGTCCTTCTCGGCGTTGCCGCAGCCCCAGACGATGATGGGCACCTCGACGGCCTTGATGATGTCGGCGGCGACCTTGGCCGCCTCGCCCGCCTTCCGGTTCATGCCGTTCGGGTCGGTGCTCACCATGGAGATGCACAGGGCCTCGGCCTGGTAAGCGTTCACGCACTTCTGGGCCCAGGCCACCGGGTTGTCGAGGACGTCCGCGAAATGGCGGGTCAGGGTTTGCGGCCATTCCGTGGGATTGACGTCCGGGACGTCCATGGCGATGAGCGGCTTCCGGGGCATGGCGCCTTCGAAGAGCTGGAAGGGCAGCGTGGAGGCGCCGCCCACGGTCACGGTTTTGGCGCCGCTTCCCAGCACGGTTTCCCGGATCTTGCCGCTGTACTTTTCGGTGTAGTGGTCGGCGGGCACGGATTTGGCGCGCTCGGCGAGCGGCGTGGTCTCGGTCTTCAGGGCGGCAACCGCAAGGTCGGCGGCCGGCGCGGCGGCCGGCTGGGCCGCGGGCTTCGCCTCGGCGGCTTTCTTGGCCTCGTCGGCCTTTTTCGCTTCCGCCGCCTTTTTGGCGTCGTCGGCAGCCTTGGCCTCGGCGGCCTTCTTCGCCTCCGCCGCCTTCTTGGCTTCCTCGGCGGCCTTGGCCTCGGCGGCTTTCTTGGCCTCGTCGGCCTTTTTCGCTTCCGCCGCCTTTTTGGCGTCGTCGGCAGCCTTGGCCTCGGCGGCCTTCTTCGCCTCGGCGGCAACATCCACCGCCGGGGGGGCGGGGGCCGCGGGGGCCGGGGCCGCTGCCTTGGGGGCGGGCTGCGGGGCGCCCGGGGCCGGCTCCCGCTTCAGGATGGCCTCGGCGCCAGCGAATTGGGCCAGCGCCTCGAACTGATCTTCCGACAAGCCGAAGGCCTTCTTCAACGAGGCCAGTCCCATCCGGACCGCCTCCAACGCCATTTGCCGCTCTCTCTCGTTCATGTCCTCGTCTCCCGCTTCTCCAATTTCTATCCTCTCCGCCCCGGCCCCGGCAGCCTGCGCCCGCAGGGCGAGCGCCTCCTCCCGGGCTGCGGCGATGATCTTCTCCGCTTCCGCCCTGGCCTCGGCCAGCACCACTTCGCTGGCCCCCGGCGCCGCTTCCCTCACCGCGATGGTCTCGGCCTTGGCGGGAACCGCGACCGCTGCCGGCTCATCTTCGAGGACCGGCCGCGGGAGCAGCTTGGCGCGGCTCACGATCTCCGGCACCGCGCTCTCCCATTCGATGGCCATGACGTGAACACCGGCCACCCCTTCGATCTCGCGGACCCGGTTGATGATGTCCACGCAGATGTTGATGCCCTCGTCTTCCTTGTCCTTGGCGCCCCGCAGCCGGTCGATGACCTCGTCCGGCACGTCCATCCCGGGCACGGAGGTCTTCATGTACCGGGCCATGCCGATCGATTTGGGCGGGGTGACGCCGGCCAGGATATGGACCTTCTGGTGCAGCCCGAGATCGCGCACCATGGCCATGAACTGGGCGAACTTCTCCACGTTGTAAACGATCTGGGTCTGGATGAAGTCGGCGCCGTTCGCCACCTTTTTCCCCAACCGCGCGGCCCGGAACTCGAAGGGGCCCGCGAAGGGGTTGGCGGCCGCCCCGAGGAACAGCCGCGGCTCACCGCTCTTGATCGGTTCCCCGCACTGGAACGTGCGGTCGTCCCGCATGCCGCGCACCATCCCGAGCAGCTGGATGGAGTCCATGTCGAAGACGCCCTTGGCGCCCGGATGGTTGCCGAACTTCTGGTGGTCGCCGGTGAGGCAGAGCAGGTTCTTCAATCCCAGGGCGGCGGCGCCCAGGATGTCGGCCTGCATGCCGATCCGGTTGCGGTCCCGGCAGGTCATCTGGATGACGGGCTCCACCCCCTCCGCCTGTGCGAGCAGGCCGGCGCCGATGCTCGACATGCGGACGATGGCGGTCTGGCAATCGGTGATGTTCACCGCATCCACGTTGCCCTTGAGGATACGGGCCTTCTTGCGGACCACCTCGGGATCGCCGCTCTTCGGCGGTCCCAGCTCGCCCGTGACGGCGAAGGCTCCTGAAGTCAATACGCGTTCTAAACGGCTCCCCGATTTCATCGGTTCCTTTTCCTCATGCTCGAAGTCAAATCCGAAACTGCAGGTGATCAGACATTCCGTTGCTGGCCGGTGCAGCCCACATCCCCAATGCCGCTGCCGGAGGTGAGGTCGCGGCGCATGGCCATATCGAAGAGCACCCGTTCCTTCTTCTTGTTGATGCCCAGGGCGTCCCGCTTGGCCTCGATCGCCTCGATCATGAGCCGGGCGATCTCCAGGGGCTCCTGGGCCACGTTCCAACGGGCGCCCACTTGGCCCATCAGCCCTTCCAGCAGGTACTTGTTGAATTTCTTGGCCCCGAAGGTGGGCAGGCTCTGGAACACGACCTGAGCGCCGCTCGCCACGAAGTACTGGCCAATGGCCACCGCCTTCTCGCTCATCCAGAGGGGGGCGGTGCCGATGGCGGGCAGATCGCTGATGTCGTCGCCCAGGCCGCCCTGCCGCACCATTTCGGTGGCGGCGATGAGGATGCGGCTGTTGTCGACGCAGGAGCCCATGTGGAGGACGGGCGGCATGCCCACCGCCTCGCACACCTCGGCCAGGCTCTCGCCGCAGTATTTCACGGCCTCGGGATTGACCAGGCCGGCGCGGCCGAGAGCGGTGGCGGCGCAGCCGGTGGCGAGCACCAGGATGTTGTTCTTCAGCAGCTCCTTGGCAATGACCACATGGCTGTCGTCGGCGAGCTTGAAGTTGTCGCAGCCGACGATGGCGGCGACCCCCCGGATGCGGCCGTTGATGATGTTGTCGTTGAGCGGCCGGTAGCTGGCCCGGAAGCGGCCCCCCAGCATGTAGTTGATGGTTTCGTGGCTGAAGCCCACCACCACATCGAGCTTCTGGTCCTGGGGAATGAAGAACTCACCGCGCTTCTTGTAGTTCTTGATGGCCTGGGTGAGGATCTTCTTGGCCGAGGCGACGGGGTCGTGCTCGTCGAACTGGATGTGCACCGCCCCGTCCATCATCGCCCGGTAGTTGGTGGTGATGATGTCGGTGTGGAAGTTCTTGGCCACGGAGACGATGGAAGGCATGAGGCACTGGACGTCGCCCACCATGGCCTCCACCGCGCCGGTGGAGAGCACCACCTCCTGCTGGATGAAGCCGGCGGCGACCGGGATGCCCCGGCGCATGAGGATTTCGTTGCCGGTGCAGCAGACGCCCGCCAGGTTGATTCCCTTGGCGCCCTGCTTTTTGGCGAGCTCGATCATGTCGGGCTCCTGGGCGGCGAGGCAAAGGGCCTCGGCCAGGAGCGGCTCGTGGCCGTGCACGGTCACGTTCACCTGGTCGGGCTTGAGCACGCCGATGTCCACGATGGCCCGCCGGGGGACCGGGGTCCCGAACATGATGTCGGTGAGCTCGGTGGAGAGCATGGAGGAGCCCCAGCCGTCGGAAAGGGCGCAGCGGGAGGCCTGGAGCATGATGTTCTCGACCTCGTGGTCGACGCCCATGTGGGTGCGGTGCATCATCTCGACAATCTCGCGGTCCACGCCCCGGGGGGCCATGCCGAGCTTGCTCCACAGCGCCTGCCGCTTGGGGGTGGCGCGCTTCAGCATGGTGAGCGGGGTGTTGTCCTGCTTGCCGAACTCGGCCAGGGCCTTTTCGCCCAGCTCCAGGGCGATCTCGTTTACCGCCCGCCCTTCGGTGGCGATGCCGAACACCCCGGCCAGGGACTTCAGCTTCTCGACATCCTTGATCTGGTGAGGGCCTTCGCCCTTGGCGGTCTCGATGAAGCCGCGGACCATCTCCCGGGCGTGGTCGGTGTGGGCGGCGGAGCCGCCGGCCACCATCCGGGCGAAGTTCCGGGCCGCCACCGTGTCGGCGCTCGCGCCGCAGACGCCGACCATCTCCTCGACCCCGTCGATGATCTGGCACGGGCCCATGTTGCAGGTCCGGCAGCAGGTGCCGCCGGAGCCGAAGAGGCAGGCGGACATGCCCCGGGCCTGGACGCGGTCGTAGCCGGTCTTGACGTTCTTGGCGATATCCTGCGCCAGCACCTGCTTGCTGGAGATGCAGGTGATGTCGGTGCAGCCTTCACATCCGTTGCGTTTGCTTGCCATCTGTCAATACCTCAGTAAGCGCAGTCATTATCGATGGGCCGGCCCGCGAGATGCCGGAAACAAGGGGAAAGTTTCCATGGTATCCCAACCGGCGCGGCGGTGGCAACCGAAAGCCGGCCCGATCCCTATTTACTCCAGACCGGCGGCCTGCCTGGCGGCCTGGACCGTATTCTTCATTAGCATGGTGATGGTCATCGGCCCGACGCCGCCAGGCACCGGCGTGATGAAGGAGGCCTTCTCCTTGACCGCCTCGAAATCCACGTCACCGGCAAGGATCGCCTTGCCCGACTCGGACATGCCGATCCGGTTCACCCCCACGTCGATGATGGCCACGCCGTCCTTGACCATGTCGGCAGTGACCATCTTGGGCACGCCGACCGCGGCGATGATGATGTCGGCCCGCTTGGTATGGGCGGCGAGGTCCTTGGTGCGGGTGTGGCAGAGGGTGACGGTGGCGTCGCCCGCCGGCCGCTTCTGGAGCATGAGGTTGGCGATGGGCTTGCCCACGATGTTGGAGCGGCCGATCACCACCACCTCGGCGCCACTGGTCTTGACCCCGCTCCGGGAGAGGAGCTCCAGGATGCCGTGCGGGGTGCAGGGCAGGTAGCACTGCTCGCCCAGGACCATCTTGCCCACGTTCACCGGGTGGAAGCCGTCCACGTCCTTCTCGGGGTCGATGGCGTAAAGCACCTTGGTCTCGTTGATGTGCTTGGGCAGGGGGAGCTGCACGAGAATGCCGTTGATCTTGGGGTCCTGGTTGTACTTGGCGACCAACGCGAGCAGCTCCTGCTCGCTGGTATCGGCGGGCAGGGTCACCTGCTCGGAATTGATGCCCAGGGCATGGGCGGTCTTGTTCTTGGCGCTGACGTACGACTGGGAGGCGGGGTTGTCACCCACGAGGATGGTGACCAGACCCGGGACCACGTTGTGCTTCTCCTTGAGCCCCGCAACCTCCTCTTTCAGCTCGTCGCGAATGGCTTTCGCGATTTCAGTCCCGCTGATGATCTTGGCACTCATGTGTCTCTCTCCTTGTCGAAAATAAAATTATGCCCAAGTTCTCGGAAACATTAATAGTTAAGAAGCAACAACCCGCCCGCCACTCTTCCGAATCGAGAGTAAAAGTTCCCCCTTTGCGTTGAGCATCCTTCGGCAATTCCGTCTGTTTTATCAGAAAGATGAGGGGGTGAAACCAGAGCAGAGCAGATAGCAATAACGAATTCTACTCCATTTTTCAAGCAGTTTGTCGAGCCGGATCGGAAGATTTCTGACGGGGCGAGGGGCTAGTTGGTCTTCTTCATGCGGTCGTTTGCCAATTTGACAATAATTCCGTTTGCTTGTCCCAAACGGCTGACCAGGGTCTTGAACAGGTGCTTGGCAACTTCCGGGTATTTTTCAATGATCTCTGGCAGCTTGTCCCCCGGGAAGCGCTTGACCTTGCAGCGACCCTTGGAAATGATGGAGGCCGAGCGGGGCTCCCCGGAGATGGCGGACATTTCGCCAAAGTACTCGTCGGGCTGGATGATCTCGGCGATCTTCTTGCCATCCTTCACCACCAGGACCGCGCCGTTCACCAGCTTGAAGAAGTCCCGATCGGTGTTGCCCTGGCGGATGACGTAGTCGCCGTCCTGGTACTCCTCGATGTCGGGGTGGACCAGGTAAGCGGGCAGGCTTTCCTCGGTGACCACCGTGCGCCTGAGCACCTCCTCGATGGAGGTGACCCCTTCCCGGATCTTCTGGAGACCCGCCTCCCGGAGGGTGGTCATCCCTTCCTGGACGGCGATCTTCCGGAGCTGATCCTCCGGGACCTCGGCGTTGATCGCCTTGGCCACCTCGTCGGTGACCTCCATCAGCTCGAAGAGGCCCACCCGTCCCTTGTAGCCGAGGCCGTTGCACTTGGGGCAGCCCTGCGGTCCCATGATGACCAGGCTCTCGATCTCCTCCTCCTTGAACCCCATGCCGATGAGCTCCTCGGCGGGCGGCTTCTCGATCGGCGCCTTGCAGTGGACGCACAGCCGCCGGGCCAACCGCTGGGAGAGGACCATGGTGACCGCCGAGGCGAGCATGAAGGGCGGGATGCCGATGTTGATCAGCCGGCCGATGGTGGCGGGGCAGTCGTTGGTGTGGAGGGTGCTGAGGACCAGGTGGCCGGTCATGGCCGCCTTGATGGCGATCTCGGCGGTCTCCATGTCCCGGATCTCGCCCACCATGATGATGTCCGGGTCCTGGCGGAGGAACGCCTTCAGCGCCGCGGCGAAGGTCATCCCCACTTCCTTGATGACGTTGACCTGGTTGATGCCTTTGAAGTTGAACTCCACCGGGTCCTCGGCCGTGAGGATCTTGATGTCCTCGCTGTTGAGGGAGTTGAGGGTGGAGTAGAGGGTGACCGTCTTGCCCGAGCCGGTGGGGCCGGTGACCAGCAGCAGCCCCTGCGGCCGGGAAATGCAGCGTTTCAGGGCCTCGAACGTCTTATGCTCGAAGCCCAGCTTGGTGAGGTCGACATTGAGGTTGCTCTTGTCGAGGATCCGGAGAACCACGCTCTCCCCGAACAGAGTGGGCAGGGTGGAGACCCGGAAGTCCACCGCCCGGTTCCGGCCCACCCGCATCTTGATGCGGCCGTCCTGGGGGACCCGCCGCTCGGTGATGTCGAGCGCGGCCAGGATCTTGAGGCGGGAGGTCAAGGCGTTCTTGATCGTCAGGGGCAGGTTCATGGAGCGGAAGAGCGACCCGTCCAGCCGGTAGCGGACCTGGAGGGATTTCTCGTACGGCTCGATGTGGATGTCGCTCACCCCGTCCCGCACCGCCTTGAGGAGAATGCCGTTCACCAGCTTGATGATCGGCGCGTCCGAGGCGGAGTACTGGTCGCCGCTGATGGCGTCGTCCTCGTCGAGGCTTTCCAGCTCCATCCCGTCGGCCGCTTCCGAGGCCAGGGCCCCGAAATCGTCGATCGCGGTGATCACCTCCGGCTCATCGGCCGCCTGGTCGTCGCTCCCGCCCAGGAGCTCCTCGTACTCCTGATCGCTGATCTTGTAATGGCGGCGATAGGCCTCGATGATGTCCTTCTCGGTGGAGACGCAGACGCTCAGGCCCCGCCGGACTGCGGTCTGCAGATCCTCCACCGCTGCGGTGTCGGTGGGCTCGGCCATGGTCACCCGCAGGGTGTTGCCGGTGACCTTCAGGGGAAAAGCGAGGTATGTCCTGGCCTTCTCGAAGGGCAGGACCTTGAGGGCCTCGGCCTCGGGGGGCTCCTTGGCGATGGAAACCGCAGGGTAGTTGTGGATCCGGCTGAGGACGTTGACGATGGTCTCTTCTTCGATGTATCCCAGCTTGATCAGAATGGAGCTGAGGCGGCCCTTGGTCTTGTTCTGGACGTTGATGGCCTCCTGCAGCTGGTTGCTGGTGATCTGGCCTTCCTTCCTGAGCAGCTCGCCAATCCGCACCTTGCCGGCGCCGGACTGGTCCTTGACCGAGGCGCTCAACGCGGATTTTTTGGGAGGTGGAGCCGGCCGGGCCATGGATCGATCTTCCTTTTGGATGTGCCGCTCGGATTCAGGCACTGGGCCAGCCTCCGAATCAGGCGTCCTAGCGGGGATGATTCCCCTTTTTTCCGCATCCCCCTTCAGATTCAGCTCACCAAATCTACCTTCTCTTCCCGGCAGTGACAATCATGAAATAGCCGACGGCCTCGCAAAAACCTCCAAACCACGGCGGGAGGGAATGAAATAACAACAACTTACAAACGTGAACCGTCGGCGGAGCAGCTTTTTGGGAGGCGACAAATAGGTCCCCCCCAAAAAAGCGGGCCGCCGAAACCGGCAGCCCGCCTCAAATAATTCTCACTTTCAGCGTAATTTAGAACACGCCCTTCACCTTGCCGGTATTCACGTCGACGTCGATGCGGCGGTAGGCCGGATCGGAGGCGGTGCCGGGCATGAGGGTGATGGCGCCGGCCACCGGCACCACGAAGCCCGCACCCTTGTAGGTGAGGATGTCGCGGATGGGCAGGGTCCAACCCTTGGGCACTCCCTTGAGGGACGGATCGTGGGAGAGGGAGAGATGGCTCTTCACCATGCAGGTGCCCATGTTCTTCATCTCCGGGTCCTTTTCCATGCGCTTCAGCTTGGCCGAGGCCTCAGGCGAGTAGCTCACGCCGTCGGCGCCGTAGACCTCCTTCGCGATCAGCTCGATGCGCTTCTGGAGCGGGGTGTCGAGATCGTAGAGGAAGCGGAAATCGTTCTTCTCCTCGCAGGCGTCCACCACGGCGTCGGCGAACTCAAGCGCCCCTTCGCCGCCGTACTGCCAATGCTTGGAGACCGCCACCCGGGCGCCGGCCGCCTCGCAGAGACGGCGCACCGCCTTGATCTCGTTGTCGGTGTCGGTGTAGAAGGCGTTGATGCACACCACCGGGTTGATGCCAGCCTTCTTGACGGTTTCGATGTGGTGCAGCAGATTCTCGCAGCCCTTTTCCACCCAGCCCACGTTCTCCTGGCCGTACTCGGCGGGCATGGGCTTGCCGGGGACCGGGATGGGCGCGCCGCCGTGGCATTTGAGCGCCCGGATGGTTGCCACCACCACCGCGCAGTGGGGCTTGAGGCCGGAGTAGCGGCACTTGAGGTTCCAGAACTTCTCGAAGCCGATGTCCGCGCCGAAGCCGCTCTCGGTGACGTTGTAGTCGGCGAGCTTGAGGGCCACCCGGTCGGCGATAACCGAGGACTGGCCGATGGCGATGTTGGCGAAGGGGCCGGCATGGACGATCACCGGCTGCCCCTCGATGGTCTGCATCAGGTTGGGGTTGAGGGCCTCCACCATCCAGGCTGTCATTGCGCCCGCTACCTCCAGGTCCTCTGTGGTAACC
>JAJYKH010000082.1 GCA_021788685.1 Deltaproteobacteria bacterium
TTGAGCATTTCGCGAGCCGCCCCGACACCGTAGATCGGACTTTTGCGACGCCATCAATTCAGAGACCACCCTTGAGAATCCCGGGACCATTGATGATGCAGTCTTGCGAAGCGGCAGGGCGGGCCATGGAGAGTGACGGGTTGATGAAGATGCCTTCATCGCCCGGGGTGCCATCCCCCAGGAGGCTGACTCCCGGGAGGATCGCCTTGATCTACGCGGTCCTCGGGGGCGGATGGATCACCATCTCGGACAGAATCGTGCAGATGCTGAACAGCAGCCCCGAGATGATCACCCGGATCCAGTCCTACAAAGGCTGGTTCTTTGTCGGGCTGACGGCGGTCATTCTCTCCTTTCTCGTCCGGCGGTACGGCGAGGAGTCCCGGGAATCGGAGGAACGGTTCCGGGCCATTTTCGAAAGCGCCCGTGACGGAATGCTGGTGGCGGACGTGGCAGGCAAACGGTTCGTCATGGGCAACGGAACCATCGCCCGGATGCTCGGATACGCCCCGGCGGAAATTCCGGGCCTGGGCGTCAAGGACATCCATCCCCCGGCTGACCTGCCGCATGTGCTCGGGCAGTTCGACAAACAGGTCCGGGGGGATTTTTCCGTGGCCCCGGATACCCCGGTGCTGAGGAAAGACGGCACCATTTTTTATGCCGACATCAATTCGACGCCGGTCCAGCTCAACGGCAAAAAATACCTGCTGGGGATTTTCCGGGATGTCTCCGAGCGCAAGGGGGCGGAAGATGCGGTGCGGCGCAGTGAGTCGATTCTGGCCCAGGCCGGGAAGATCGCCAACCTGGGGGCCTGGATGATCGACATTTCGGATCAGGACGATCTGAACGCCAATCCCCTCCGCTGGTCCGACGAGACCTATCGTATTTTCGGCTACCAGCCGGGCGAGGTGGAGGTGACCAATCGGCTCTTTCTGGAGAGGGTGCATCCGGAAGATCGTGAGCGAATCATGGATTCGGTCACCAAGGCGATGGCCGAGAAAAAATCTTACTGCCTCGAGCACCGGGTTTTGCGGCCGGATGGGGCCGAGATCACGGTGATCGAGCATGCCGAGCCCACGATCGACGATCAGGGCCGGATCACCGGGATGGTCGGGACGGTGAAGGACATCACGGCCGCCAAACGGGGGGCGGCGGAGCTGGCGGTGCGGACGCGCCACAATCTCCTGGCCGCCGAGATCGGGGGCATCCTGGTCCGGAACGAGGACCTGCGGGGGCTTCTGCAGCTGTGCTCTCAAGCCCTGGTCAAGCACCTCGACGCGGCCTTCGCGCGCATCTGGACCCTGAGCCGGAAAGACAATGTCCTGGAGCTGCAGGCCAGCGCCGGGATGTACACCCATCTCGACGGCGACCACAGCCGCCTGGCCGTGGGGGAATACAAAATCGGGCTGATCGCACAGGAACGGAAGCCGCACCTGACCAACGAGGTGAGCGGCGACCCCCGGATCAGCGATCCGGAGTGGGCGCGGCGGGAGGGGATGGTCGCCTTCGCCGGATATCCCCTCATTGTCGAAGACCGGCTGGTCGGGGTCATGGCGATGTTCTCCCGGCAGCCCTTCGAAGCGGTGTCGCTGGCGGCGCTCGAATCCATTGCCGACGAGATCGCACTGGGCATCGAGCGCAAGCAGGCGGAGGAGCGGATTTGCCGGCAGCTCCAGAAGCTTTCCGCTCTGCGGGCCATCGACATGATGATCAGCTCCAGCCTCGACCTGCGGGTGATCCTCAAAATCCTGATCGAGCAGGTGGTGAACCACCTGGGGGTGGACGCCGCCAATGTGCTCCTCCTCGACTCCCAAACCATGATGCTGGAGCACGGGGCCAGCCAGGGGTTCCGGACCGGCGCCCCGCGGCACGTCCGCCTGCATCTCGGTCAAGGGTACGCGGGAATCGCGGCGCTGGAGAACCGGATCATACGAATTCCCGACCTGAAGAAAGAGGGTGAACGGTTGACCTATCCGAGCCTCTTCGCCGGCGAGGACTTCGTTTCCTATTACGGTGTGCCGCTCGTGGCCAAGGGCCAGGTCAAGGGGGTGCTGGAGATTTTCCACCGGAGTCCGCTGCGCCCGGACGACGAATGGCTCGAATTTCTCGAAGGGATGGCCCTGCAGGCCTCCATCGCCATCGACAACAACTCCCTGTTCCTCGACCTCCAGCAGTCCAACCTCGACCTCACGATGGCCTACGACAGCACCATCGAAGGCTGGTCGCGGGCGCTCGACTACCGGGACAAGGAAACCGAGGGCCATTCCCGGCGGGTGACCGAGATGACCCTGGAGATCGCCCGCTCGATGGGAATCGGCGCCGACGAGCTGGTGCATGTCCGGCGGGGGGCGCTGCTCCACGACATTGGCAAGATGGGTATTCCCGACAGCATCCTCCTCAAGCCCGGTCCGCTCACCGACGAGGAATGGGCGATCATGCGGCGGCACCCGGTCTATGCCCTGGAGCTGCTCTCGCCCATCGCCTACCTGCGGCCCGCCCTCGACATCCCTTACTGCCACCACGAGATGTGGGACGGGAGCGGCTACCCCCGGGGGCTCAAGGGCGAGGAAATTCCGCTGGCCGCCCGCATCTTCGCCATGGTGGACGTCTGGGACGCCCTGGCTTCGGACCGGCCCTACCGGCCCGCCTGGCCGCGGGAAAAGATCATCGGCCACATGCGCTCGCTGGCGGGGAGCCAATTCGACCCCCGGGTGAGCGAGGCCTTCCTGAATTTGGTGACATCGGCCGGGAAGAACCTCGAAAATTGATGAACGTCGAGCTTGAACATCAAACGTCCAACATCGAAACGTCCGATCAGCTTGCAACCACCTCGGGGCGAGAAAACAAAAGACGGCGGGGCGGGGCGGCTTTTTGCAAGCTCGCCAAAAATTTGAATTGCCTTGCTGGTGGCGGCATGGTAGATTCGCTTGGCTGCGTAATACCTTGTTTGTGATGCACGACGAGTAAAACCGCACAGTGGGTGCGGTTTTTTTGTTCGCAGCCATTCAGGCCGGTCGGCCGTGAGGCCGCCGGATTTTATCAAGCGGGTCCGCAGGAGCCGCATTTTTTCGAGGAGCAGTACAGTCATGCCGGAAGGTACAGTGAAGTGGTTCAATGACGCGAAGGGTTATGGCTTCATCGCCCAGGACGGCGGCAAGGATGTCTTCGTCCATCATTCCGCTATCCAGGCCCAGGGATTCAAGTCCCTCAAGGAAGGAGAGCGGGTCAGCTTCGAGGTGGTCGCCGGCCCCAAAGGCCCGGCCGCCGCGAACGTTCGCAAGCTGTAAGCCCCGCTTTCGCGCCGAAAAAAGCCCCGCCGCCCGCGGGGCTTTTTTGTTTCGGCTCTCCGGAATCTCCCTTGTAAGTTGTTGCCCCGCTGTTCCCACCGGAGTTTCTTGCAAGATGATTTAAAGTCCGATGTTGAAGTTCGATGTTGGACGTTCATCGGTTTTCAAGGGGCTGTCGAACGTCGAGCATTGAACATCGAACATCGAACGTCCGATGTAAACCCGGACCATCCCGCCATTGTCGGCCTCGCGAGGACCCGCGGCCGCGGTCCCCGATCGCAGGTTGTCGTTCCCCTTTTCCCGCCCGCCACGGGCGGAGGTTTTGCGAGATCATCATGATCCATGCAGCGAACGTCGCCCTCTCCTATGGCAAGAGGGTCATTTTTCAGGACGTCAACATCAAGTTCACCCCCGGCAACTGCTACGGCCTCATCGGGGCCAACGGCGCCGGGAAGTCCACTTTTCTGAAGATCCTGGCCGGGGAGACGGCCCCGGACAAGGGGGAGATCCTGGCGGGCGCCGGCGAGCGGATCGCGGTGCTGCGCCAGGACCACTTCGCCTTCGACGAGGAGACGGTGTTCCATACGGTCATCCTGGGCTACCCCCGGCTCCACGAGCTGATGATGGAGCGGGAGGCGCTCTACGCCAAGCCGGAGCTCTCGGAGGAGGACGGTCTCCGGGTGGGCGAGCTCGAGAGCGAGTTCGCGGAGCTGAACGGCTACGAGGCGGAGGCGGAGGTGGCGGTGCTGCTGAGCGGCCTGGGGATCCCCGAAGAGCTGCGGAGCAAGAAAATGAAGGAGCTGGACGGCGGCCAGAAGGTGCGGGTGCTCCTCGCCCAGGCCCTGTTCGGCAACCCCGACATCCTGCTCCTCGATGAGCCCACCAACCATCTCGACCTGCAGTCCATCAACTGGCTGGAGGGGTTCCTCTCCCGGTTTCAGAACACCACCATCATCGTCAGCCACGACCGCCACTTCCTGAACCAGGTCTGCACCCACATGGCGGACATCGACTTCGGCCGCATCCAGGTCTACGTGGGCAACTACGACTTCTGGTACCAGGCGAGCCAGCTCGCCCTCAAGCAGCGGCAGAACGAAAACAAGAAGGCCGCCGCCCGGGCCGAGGAGCTCAAGGAGTTCATCCAGCGCTTCAGCTCGAACGCCTCCAAGGCCAGGCAGGCCACCTCCCGGAAGAAGCTCCTCGAAAAGCTCACCATCGAGGACATGCCGGTCTCGTCGCGCAAGTACCCCTACATCGTGTTCAAGCCGGAGCGGCCTTGCGGCGACGTGATCCTGGAGATCAAGGACCTCTGCAAGGAGGTGGACGGGGTCAAGGCCCTTGACCGGTTCAGCCTGACGGTGCACAAGGGGGACAAGATCGCTTTCGTGGGCGACGGCCTGGCCCGGAGCACCCTGTTCCGGATTGCGGCCGGGGAGCTGCCGCCGGACAGCGGCTCCTTCCGCTGGGGCCAGACCATTTCCACCTCCTACTTTCCCAAGGAGAACAGCCACTACTTCAACCACGACCTGAACCTGGTGGAATGGCTCCGGCAGTTCGCCCCACCCACCGAGGGGGAGAGCTTCTCCCGGGGGTTCCTCGGCCGGATGCTTTTTTCGGGCGAGGAGGCCCTGAAGAAAGTGGGGGTGCTCTCGGGCGGCGAGCGGGTCCGCTGCATGCTGGCCCGGATGATGCTCGCCGACGCCAACGCCCTCATCCTGGACGAGCCCACCAACCACCTGGACCTGGAATCGATCACCGCCCTCAACGACGGCCTGATCGGTTTCCCGGAGGTGGTGCTCTTCGCCTCCCACGACCACCAGTTCGTGGCCACGGTGGCGAACCGCATCATCGAGATCACCCCGGCCGGGACCATCGACCGGATGATGAATTTCGACGACTACCTGGTGGACGAGGAGGTGACCCGGATGCGGGCGGAGCTGTCTGGACGGGTAGGGCTGGAGCTCTGAGGAAACGGTCGTTTCGCCCGATTGCCGCGTTGCTCGGTCGCCTGAAAATGCTCACGTACGGATGTACGCTCCGCTTTTCAGGCTCCTTCGCGCCTTGCACTCGAACGAAAATCCTCGTTTCTCCGGGGTGAGGGTGATCAACAGATGGGGGCCAGAGCAGGATTTCTGGCGAGATGTGGTCGGCAACAAATCGTCGGGAACCGGACTTGGCCGTGCGCTTCAGGAAGGTCTACATCGAGGTCACCAACCGCTGCAACCTGGCCTGCGGCTTCTGCCTGCCGAGCCGGCGGCTCAAGGCGTTCATGACGCCCGGTTTCTTCGCGGCGGTCCTGGCCCAGGTCCGTCCCTACACGGAGCACGTCGCCCTGCACGTCCTGGGCGAGCCGCTCCTGCACCCCGACCTGGGGGAATTGCTCGCCCTCTGCGACCGGCACAGGATGCGGGTGAACCTCACCACCAACGGCACCCTCCTGCCGCAGCGGCACGATCTCCTGCTCGCCAGCCCCGCCCTCCGGCAGGTCAATGTCTCCCTCCACAACCAGGAGCAGCAGGCGGGGGAGCCGGCCCAGGAGGCCTACTTCGCGGGGGTATTCGCTTTCATCCGGGCTGCAATCGAAAAGACCCCGCTCTACCTGTGCTTGCGCCTCTGGAACCGGCAAGGGGAGGGCAGGCCGGGGGAGGACCCCCTCCTGGCCCGGCTCTCCGCCTTCTTCGGAAAGGAAATTCCCGACGCGCTCACCCCGGGCCAGGGGATCACCCTGGCGCCCCGGGTTTTCCTCAGCATCGCCCGCCGGTTCGCCTGGCCCCACGCGCCGGCCCCGGACCTGGGCCCTGCCGGCTTCTGCCACGGGCTACGGACCCACTGCGCCATCCTGGTGGACGGCACCGTGGTCCCCTGCTGTCTCGACGCGGAGGGGGACATCCCCCTGGGCAATCTGAGCGACCGGCCCTTCGGGGCCATCATCGAGGGCAACCGCGCCGCCCGCATCCGGGGCGGGTTCATGCGGCGGCAGGCGGTGGAGCCGCTCTGCCGCCGCTGCACCTTCCGGCAATCGTTCTAAGGGCCGGCTCGGAACGATCAGGAAATCTTGAATCCCTTCTTTTCTTCCTTCTTGGCCCGCTTCGCGGCCTTCTTCTCCTTCGCGTTCTTGGCCGGGGCCTTCTTGCCTTCCTTCTTGCTGTCCATGCCTTTGCTCATGATGCCACCTCCGGGCTCGGGTTGGATTCAGGTTCAAAACCTCGGCCCAATATACCCCGCGATCCTCTCTTGCCGAAGGGAGTTTTTCAGAAAAGGCCGAGAATCCGGTTTGGGACCCGTCTGGCCGCGCCCGACAGGCGTCCATTGTTGAAAAAGCCCCGGGGTTGTGAAAGACTCTTACTAGTGGATAGGAATTCCCGGAGGCGGAATGGCCTGGAAAAAGATCCTCTCCCTCATGATCCCCTGGCTTGCCTTCACCGGCGCGTACCTGCTCTACGCCGGAACGCTCGATTACGCCGAGGCGGCCGCCGGCGGCATGGCAGCGGCCGCCTCGGCCGCCCTTTTCCATTTTGTCCGCGTGCGGCTGCAGGTCCCCCTTTCCCTGGAGGCGCGCTGGCTTTCCGCCCTGTTTCGCCTGCCAGGGGCGATCGCCTGGGAGGCGCTCCTCATCTCGTCTGTATTCCTGAAGAGAATGGCCGGGAGGCGGGCCGGGGGCGTTTTCATGGAATACGACTATCCGCCGATGGGGCCGGACAAGCGCGATTCCGCGCTTCGGGCGTATGCGGCCTACGGGGTATGCGTGAGCCCCAACAGCTATCTGGCCGCCTATGACAAGAAGCAGAAACGGGCCGTTGTGCACCAGCTCGCGGGCCGTGAGCTGTCAGCGTCGGACAGATCCTTTCTGGACCTGCGATGAACCTCTGGCTGGCCTTCGCCGCCATCTTCATCATCGCCATGCTCCCGTGCATGATCCTGTGCCTGCGGGGCCCGATCATGGAGAGGTTCGTCGGTTTCCAGATGGCGCAGGTGCTCACGGTCATCGCCATGCTGGTCATTTCCGAAGGGCTCGGGAGGGACATCTATTTCGACGCCGCGCTTGCGGTGGCCATGATGTCCTTCGCTTCCAGCCTCGTGTTCCTCAGGTTCCTGGAGCGGTGGCTGTGAACGGCAACGAGATTCTGATCCTGGCCCTGCTTTCCTTTTCGGCCCTGGTCTGCATCGGGTGCAGCCTGGCGATCCTCCTGATGCGCGGTTTTTACGATAAGCTCCATTTCCTCGCGCCCCCCTCCATTCTCGGGACGGCCGCCGTGGCCGCGGCCATCATTGTGAAGGAAGGCATCGCTTCGGGCCAGGGGATCAAGTCGCTCCTGGTCTTTGCGGTCCTCCTGGTCAGCGGGCCCGCCATTACGCACGTGGCGGCCCAGACCCGCCGGGTCCGCGAAACGGGCGTGGCGCATCAACCATCGGAGTCCGATCAAGAATGACAACCTTGCAGAAAGTCGAATCCTGCATCGGGATGGCTAAGCACAAAAGTTCGAGATACAAGGCGCGGTGGTGGCGCGAAAGCGGAGACGTACATCAGGTACGTCGAGCATTTCGCGACCCGCCGCAACGCCGTAGATCGGACTTTTTGCGACGCCATCAAGAATGACAGCCCTGCAGGTGACCATCTTCCTGGTCGTGGCCGCGGCGGGCACCGGCGTGGTGCTCACCCGGGACCCCCTGCCCCAATCGATGATGGTGGGCATCTACGGGATGCTCCTGTCCATTTTGTTCCTGATCTTGCAGGCCCCCGATGTGGCGCTCTCGGAGATCGCCGTCGGGGCGGTCATGTATCCCCTCCTTTTGCTTGCCGCGATCGCCAAGACCCGGGGGAAAGGGGCGGAATGAGCGCCACCGTCCGCCAGGCGCTGTTCATCGCCTCCGCCCTCATTTTCGCCCTGACCCTCTTGGCGGCGATGGAAGGATTGCCGCGCTTCGGCAGCTACCGGGGGCCTTATGGCGACCTCATCACCGGCTCGGTCCTGCCGGTCCGCCACACCTTCCAGAGCGTGGCCTCCGTCACGTTCGATTTCCGCGGCTTCGATACGCTTGGCGAGGAGTTCATCCTGTTCACGTCGGTGGCGGGCGTGCCCTTGCTGTTCCGGCGGGCCAAACAGGAACGAGAGGAACGGCCCCGGGACGTGGCCTTCGGCAGGAAGCTTCCCGAATTCTACGACCTGGTGCGGGCCATCGGGATTCTCTTTCTCCCGTTTGCGGCGATTTTCGGAGTCTCCATCATTTTCCATGGTCATATCACGCCGGGCGGAGGGTTCCAGGGAGGGGCCTTCCTGGCCAGCGCCCTCTGCCTCATCTATCTGAGCGGGGGATATTCCGATTTCAGAGCCTTCATCCCCTCGCCCCTGATGGAGATGCTGGAGGCGGCCGGGGCAGCCGGGTTCGTGCTCCTGGGGGCGGCGGGGCTTCTGCTCGGGGGAGGGTTCCTGGAAAACGTCTTGCCGCTCGGAAAGGCCGGGCGGCTCCTTTCCGCCGGGACCCTGCCCGTTCTCAACCTGCTCGTGGGGACCGAGGTCTGCGCCGGATTCCTTCTGATCGCCACAGCCTTCCTCAAGCAGGCGGTCACGATCCGAAAAAAACGAGACAGGAAAAAAAGGAAATGATGCTCCCCTATGCCGTGGCCATCTGGCTCTTCCTGGCCGGATTATACGGGATCGCCACCACCCGCTCCGTCATCCACCTGGTGAGCTGCCTTCTGGTGGCCCAATCCTCGACATACGTGCTGCTGCTTGCAATCGGGTTCCGGAGCAGCGCCACCGCCCCCATCTTGAAAGGCGTGCCCCCGGGAACGCCGATGGTCGATCCGATGGTCCAGGCCCTGGCGCTCACCGACATCGTGGTCGGGGCCACGGTATCCGCCCTCATCCTCGTTTTCGCCGTCCAGGCCCATAAAAGGACCGGAAGCGTCAGCCCGGAGAAAATGAACAAGCTGAAGGGCTGATATGTCCCCTGCCGTCCCCCTGCCGGTCGTCCTTCCCCTCCT
>JAJYKH010000083.1 GCA_021788685.1 Deltaproteobacteria bacterium
CCGGGACGCTTTCGTGCTCGCCTCCCTTGGCTGCCGGGTCAAGCTGGCCGAACGGTCACCCATCGTCGCCGCCCTGCTGGCGGACGGCCTGGCGCGGGCCGCGGCCCACCCGGAAACAAGCGAGATCGCCGCCCGCCTGGAGCTCCTGCCGGGCGACAGCCTTCGCCTCCTGGAGGAGATCCGGGGCGGGGACCGGCCCGAGGTGATCTATCTCGACCCGATGTTCCCGTCCCGCGGCAAGAGCAGCCTGGTCAAGAAAGAGATGCGCCTGCTCCGGGAGGTGGCGGGCGAGGACCCCGATGCCGCCCGGCTGCTCGCCGCCGCCCTCCGGACCGCAACCGTCAGGGTGGCGGTGAAGCGGCCCCGCCTGGCGCCGCCCCTCGACGGCCCTGCCCCCGCTTTCGTCATCACCGGGCAAAGCAATCGGTACGATATCTATCTCACCGGGAGGTGAAATCGTCCCTCCCGGCAACACTTAAGTTTTCCGACCTTCCTTCTTTTCTTTGCTTGCCTTTATGCCCGGGTTCTCGGGTGCAAAGAAAAAAAGCAAAAGAAAAGGCACCACGCGCCACGCGGTCGCGCCTCCGGCGCGACTCCCCTGCGATGCCCGCAACAGCCGGGCGCTGCTCCGCTGCTCCACGTGCCGAGGGAGGAGAAAACCAAAACAGAGAAACAAATGGCGGAAGGAGTAAGCGGGACCGGTTCCTCCGATTGCTTCGGCTTGCCGCTTACCCTTAAACGGCGGCGGCCGCCTTCGCGAGCGTCGCGGTCATCTGCGCCAGCCGCTCCTTGCTCATCTTCACCGGCACCTGGTAGACGAGGCAGCGGTCCATGATGGCCGCCGACTGAGGCAAGGCCGCGGGGTCGTACACCACCCGCCGCCGGCCGTCCGGCCCCTTGAAGGGCCAGCCCGACTTCGCCAGGGTTGAGCCGGCGAGCAGGTGCTCCCATTTGGGATAGTAGTGCCAAGTATTTTCCGCAAAGTAGATGGCGCCGGCCCCATTCTCCCGCAGGACCGCGTTGACTTTCTTCGTCTTCTCCGCATCCGGCAGGAAGAAGGCGATGAAGGTGGCAGAGTCCCCGGCCTCGTCCAGGACCGTGCGGAAGGTGGCCCCGGGAATCTTGGCGATGGCCTCCCGCAGGGCCGCCTTGGTCTTCTTCTGGGCGGCGATCATGGCATCGAGCTTCCGGAGCTGGGCGAGGCCGATCGCCCCCTGCAGCTCCATCATCCGGAAGTTGAAGCCGATGAAGCTCCGTCCTTCCCCGCCCCGGCCGCCCGGGTTGACCGCGTGATCATGGCCGTGGTCGTGGTACTCGGACATGGCCCGCCACAGCGTTTCGTCGTCGGTGATGATCATGCCGCCCTCGCCGCAGGTCATGGTCTTCACCGCGTCGAAGGAGAAGGTGCCGCATTTGCCGAACGTCCCCAGGTGCCGGCCGTTAAGCCGCCCGCCCGCCGCCTGGGCGGTGTCTTCGAGGACCGGGATGCCGTGCCGGTCGGCAATGGCCTTGATTTCTTCGATTCGCGCCGGGGCGCCCATCATGTGCACCGGGACGATCGCCCTGGTGCGGGGGGTGATCTTCTTTTCCAGGTCGGCCGGGTCCATGTTGAGGGTGTCGTCGATCTCGGCGAAGACCGGCACCGCGCCGACGTCGAAGACCGCCTCCCAGGTGGCCACGAAGGTGAACCCCTGGGTGATGACCTCGTCGCCCGCCCCCACGCCGAGGGCGGTGAGGCCCACCTTCAGGGCCGCGGTGCCGGAGGTGACCGCCTGGGCGTACTTGGCCCCGCAGTAGGCGGCGAACTGCTGCTCGAATTCCCGCACCTTGTAGATGCCGCGGCGCTGCTCGCCGAACTCGTAGCGGAACAGGACCCCGGTGTCGAGCACCTCCAGGATTTCCTTTTTCTCTTCGTCACCGAATACTTCGAAACCAGGCATCGGTCATCTCCCTTTAGAGTTTCCATTCCCTTACAAAAATTCACAAGGAAAAGGCCTCGTTGTTTTTTTGAGCTTGCGCCGGTGCTGCATCGGCGTTCACAGGTGCCGCAGATTTAGTCCCTCTTATCCGCAAAGCGGATTTAGAGGGAATTATCCAGCTGTTGCTGGGCTGTGCAAGCACTTTTGCCCGCTATAGCAGCGCTATGCGGGCGGAAGCGATCGCGCGAAGATGCGTGGCTGTGGACGCCGGCTCTTCCCTATTCCCACCACCCCGCGAAGGCCTTTCCGTAGACTTTGATGATGTCATCGCGGGTGGGCCGGCGGGGGTTGTTCTCCACCGGGCGGGTGACCGTGAGGGCGACATCCGCCATCTCGGGGATGCGGTCCTTCGGCAGATCAAGCTCGGAGAGGGTGGCCGGAATGCCGACGTCCTCGTTGAGCCGGATCACCGCCTCCACCGCCCCCATGGCCGCCTCGCGGAGCGAGAGCTCCTCCACCTGCTGGCCCATGATCTCGGCCACCTGGGCGAACTTCTCCGGGGCGCCGAGAAGGTTGTAGTCCATGACATAGGGCAGGAGCACCGCATTGGCCAGGCCGTGCGGCACCCCGAACATGCCGCCCAGGGGGTAGGCCATGGCGTGCACCAGGCCCACCCCGGCGGTCGCCAGGGCCTTGCCGGCGAGCAGGCTTCCGAGGAGCATGGCCGCGCGCGCCTCCAGATTCCCGCCGTGGGCGTAGGCCTTGCCCAGGTTATCGCTGATGAGCGCAATGGCCTCCAGGCTGTACATCTCGGAAACCGCGTGAGCCTGCACGGAAACATAGGACTCCAGGGCATGGGTGAAGGCGTCCATGCCGGTGGCGGCGGTCACGTGGGGAGGCAGGCTCAGGGTGAGGGCGGGATCGAGCACCGCCGCCTCAGGGTAGAGGGGATCGCCGTTCATGCCGCCCTTGGACTTGGTCTTCTCGTTGATGAACACCGCGGTGAAGGAGACCTCGGCGCCGGTGCCGGCGGTGGTGGGCACCATGATCTTGGGCAGCCCGGGCTTCTTGATCTTGCCCAGGCCCAGGTAATCCTCGGCCTTGCCGCCGTTGGTGAGGAGGATGCTCACCGCCTTGGCGATGTCCATGGCCGAGCCGCCGCCCACGCCGATCACGCAGTCGGCCTTGGCCTTCTTGGCGAGCTTGGCGGCCTCGTCGGCCAGCTTCAAGCCCGGCTCGGGATCGACCCGGTCGTAGATGGTATAATCGATCTTGGCCTGCGCCAACGGCGCGGTGATGGTGTCGAGGAGGCCGGCCGCCTTCAGCCCGGGATCCACCGTCATGAAGACCTTGCTGCCGCCCAGCTCCCGGACCATGGACGCCAGGTCGGCGATGGCGCCGGCCCCGAAGCGGATGCGGGTGGGCTGGTTGATGGTGAACGACTGCTTTTCGATCATGGCGTTGTCCTTTCTCGTTGAAGAACCGGGAATAAAGGGATAGTTTCTTGCAGCACCCCGCCCGGAAACGAAAACCCGTCCGAAGACGAGGTGCGGGGGAGCCGACAAGCGGAGCACGTCCGGATCCGCCGGGCAGCCGCGGAAGCGGGCCTGGGGCCTTTTTCGGATAGGCACCATTACCCGCAGGCGATTCTACTGTAGCTCTTTAAAAAAGCAAACGACTTTCTCGAAATACCGAAAGGGCCCCCGTTTCAAACCCATGCGGGCCGGCGGCCCTTCCCGCTTCCCATTCACGAGCAATCCCGAATTTATGGACATCAGCAAATCGGAACGGAAAAGGCAGGCAGGCCAGATCGAGGAGCTGGCCATGGAGCTGGTCGAGCTGGCCCCGGCGGAGCTGGCCGCCCTGCCCGCCGATCATGAGCTGAAGCAGGAGATCCGGGATGCCGGGGGGCTCAAGGCCGGGGCGCGCAAACGGCAAATCAAGCACATCGCCAAGGAGCTGCGCCGGGTGGACACGGGGCCCTTCCTCGCCTTCCTCGCCCAGCGGAAGGGCTCCAAGCTGCAGGAAAACCGGGAGCACCAGGAGCTGGAGCAGGTGCGGGACGCGATCATTGCGGAAGCCATCGATGCCCAGCGGGAGAAGGAAACCGAGGGCTTCCCCCTGCGGGAGCAGGATTGGGAAAGCGCGACCCTGGCCGAGGCGGCCGAGCGCTGGCCGGACCTCGACCAGGGAGCCGTCCACCAGGCCGCCACCCGCTTTGCCATGAGCCGGAAGCCGGCCTACAAGCGGGACATCTTCCGGCATCTGAAGGCGGCGAAGGAGCGGCAAAACTTTGGCTGAGAGATCAGCCGGATTTGTGTCTTCATCGTCGTCGCGGTCGTTGTCGTCATCGGTTCCGAACCTCGACTACGATCACGACAACGACAACCACTTCGCTGAAAACGAAAATCCTTGTTGGGATGCTGGAAACATCAAAAGGAGACTGACATGGATTACCGCACCGGCCGCGTCGGCCGAATCGTGGTGGCCCGTTTCGACCATGGCGAGGACTTCCTGGCCGGGCTCACGGAAATCGTCAAAAAAGAGGAGATCCGCGCCGGTTTTCTGCATCTTCTCGGCGGGGTCCAGGAGGCGGACGTGGTCACCGGGCCCCGGGAGCCGGTGATGCCCCCGGACCCGGTCTGGCGCGAGGTGAAAACCCGGGAAACCCTGGCCACCGGCAGCATCTTTTGGGACGGCCCCGAGCCGAAGATGCATCTCCATGCCGCCCTGGGGCATCACGGCGAGACCATCACCGGCTGCGTGCGGCGGAAGGCGAAGGTCTACCTCGTCATCGAGGCGTACATCTTCGAAATCCTCGACCTCGGCGCCGGCCGGCCCTGGTACCCTGAAGGCGGGTTCAATCGGCTCACCTTTTCATGAGCCTGGCCGTGCAAGGTAGAGCGATCCCCTCCGGTACCCAATATCCCAACGAAAACCCCAAATTTCATTTGACAAGAAGGCGCATCTTCCTGCATTATCTAAACAATTGAAGGGATTATACAGGAGAGCAAGTACGGCGACGAAGTTTTTCCAAAGGAGGATGAACGCCATGCCCCGCGCCACCACAGCCAGCAAGAGCAGGGAAGCAGGAGCCAAGAAAGCGGCCGCGGCATCCACCGAGTTCACGGTGTATGCCCCCGAAGCCCGGGAAGTGCAATTGGTTGGCGACTTCAACGACTGGAACGGCGCCGACTACAAGATGCGCCGCTTCAAGGACGGCACCTGGAAGAAGAAGGTGAAGCTCCAGCCGGGCCGTTACGAATACCGCTTTGTGGTGGACGGCGACTGGTGGACCGATCCGGAGAACCCCGATCGCCAGCCGAATGCCTATGGCTCGGAAAATTCGGTGGCGACGATTTCAGGCTGAAGGCCGGAGGAACAGAAGCGCGTTAGGTTGGAGGCAACGGCATAAGGTTTTGCCTCAACCTCCAACCTTAAGCGGAGCGCTCCTCCAACCTCTGGCCCACAAAACCGGCGATCCTAGCGGACCACCGGTTTTGTTCATCATCACGCAGGCAGCAGGCGCCAATCACTGCACGGCGATCTTCACCAGCTTGTCGCCCGCCTTCACCGGTTTGCCGAGCTCGACCGAGATCTCTTCGACCTTGCCCGCCACCTCCGCGACCACCGGCGTCTGCATCTTCATGGCCTCCAGAATCACCAGCTGATCGCCCGGGGCCACCTCCTGCCCCTTCTCGACCACCACGTCGCAGACGTTGCCGCCGAAAGGCGCCCGCACGTCGCCGGCCCTGGCCAGGTCGACAATCTCCTGCTTGCTGAGCTGGGGCGCCGCCGGGGCGCCGCCGTTCCCCTTGGCCTCCTCCTGGAACATATACACCCGCTGGTGGTGGTCCACATTGAGGTAGATCTTCCACCGGCCATCCTCATCTTTCTGCCTGGGGCCGATCTCGATCACGTGCTCCTTGCCGTTGTGGTCGCGGAACTTGAGAGTCTCCCCCAGCTTAAAGCCGCCCCGCCGGAAGAAGATGCTCGGGGGCAGCACGTAGGTGCGGCCGAATCTCTCCTCGTATTTGAAGAACTCCACCGCGTCGTTGGGATGCTGGAGAAAGGTGACCAGCTGCTGGTCGGTGGGCGGGTGGCCGATCCGCTTGGCCAGGTTCTGCCGCTCCTTCTCGATGTCGATGTCCTCGACTCCTTCCATGCCCCCTTCCTTCTCCAGGATCTCCTTCCAGTTGAGGCCGAAGGCCTTCTCGTAGATCCAGTCGGCCGGCCGGTAGAAGGGGAAGGGGCCGTACTTGCCAAGCAGCAGGTTCTTGAGATCGCCCGAGGCGTTGCCGTAACGGTCGCCCGACAGGACGTTGCTCACCGCCGTGGTCCACAGGATCTGGGAGCCTGGCGTCACGCTCCAGTAGTTGCCCAGCTCGATCTGCACCTTGGGCAGCTCTTCGTGAAGAATCTGGGGCATCTTGTCGAGGAAATTGCCCTTCACCGCCTGCTCGAAGCTCGACCCCATGGCCCCGCCCGGCATTTTGTGGATCTGGACGGTGGGGGCGAAGCCCTTGAACTGGGACTCGAAGAACTCGTAATGGTGCCGTTCGCTCCGGATCACGTCGGAGGTTTCGATCACCGCCTTCTCGTCGATGCCCACTGCCTGAATCCCGTGCTCCTTCAGGGCATGAATCACGGTGAGGATGGGCGGCGGCCCGTAGTAGCCGGTGAAGGCATGGTCCGCGGCATCGACGATCTTGGCGCCGCTCAGCACCGCCGCCTCGATGCGGCCCACGTCGTTGCCGTCGGTGTTGTGGCCGTGGTAGTGGATGGGCAGGTCCGGGTACTTGCCCTTGATCGCCGCCACCAGCTGGCCGATCCGCCGGGGCGAGCCCAGGCCGCCGTGGTTCTTGATGCAGAGGAGGATCTCCTCGCCGGTGACGCCGATGATCTCGCCCACCTTCTTCACGTAGTACTCGTCGGTGTGCTCCGGGCCGGTGGAGAAGCAGATGCAGGGCTCCAGGATCTTGCCCGCCTTCTGCACCTCCTCGAAGACCGCCTGCATGTTGGGCACGTGGTTCAGGAAGTCGAACACCCGCCAGACATCGACGTATTTCGCGAACTCCCGCACCACGAAGCGGATGACATTCTGCGGGTAGGGCCGGTAGCCGAAGAGGTTGATGCCCCGGCACAGGGTCTGGAACATGGTATGGGGCATCTTTTCCCGGAGCAGCTCGAGCTTCAGGAACGGGTCCACCTGCTTGCGGAGGATATCCACGTGCACCGAGGCGCCGCCGGTGATCTCCAGCGAGAAGTAGCCGGCCGCCTCCCGGGAGGGGGCGGCGAGCAGGTCCGTATGCAGCAGGATGCGGTTCTTGAAATCCGACTGCGACAGGTCGCGGGCGGTGTTGGTGATGAAGTAGCCGTCCGCCGCGCGCAGGTGCTGCAGCACCTCGGAGATGCTCATTCCTTGGACAATCCGTTCCATGGTCTCTCTATTCCTCCTCGCTTCCGCCGATCGTGCCGGCCGCCGCAGTTCTGATCTCTATTTCGCCGCTCGTTAATTCGTTGACTCGTTTATGAGCCTCAAGACTTGGTTTGACGAATCAACGACTTGACGGGTTTAAATAGCGTACGGGTTCTCCCGCTTGTAGTGGATCTCGGCGATCAGCCGGGCCAGCTTGTTGCCCTCGTCGTCCTGCTCCTTGTACTCCAGCAGCTGGGGATGGGTGTCCAGGTAGGAGGTCGTGAAGTCGCCCTCCTTGAAATCGGGATCGACCACCAGGTTCAGGTAGAAGGGGATGGTGGTCTTGGGGCCGACGATGACGAAGTTGTTGAGGCAGCGCCGGAGGCGGTCCACCGTTTCGTTCCAGGAGAAGCCGAAGACGGTGAGCTTGACGAGCAGGGAGTCGTACACCTCGGGGATGGTGAACCCCTGGTAGACGAAGCCGTCCAGCCGCACTCCGTAGCCGCCCGGCGAGCGATAGACGGAAACGGTCTTTCCGCCCTCGGGCATAAAGTTGTTCTGGGGGTCTTCGGCGTTGATCCGCATCTCGATGGCGTGGCCGCGGAGATGCACATCTTCCTGGCGGAAGGAGAGCGGCCTGCCCAGGGCAAGCTTGATCTGGGTGCGGACGATGTCGATGCCGGTGATCATCTCGGTCACGGTGTGCTCGACCTGGAGCCGGGTGTTGATCTCCATGAAGTAGAAGTTGTGGTCCTTGTCCACCAGGAACTCGACCGTGCCGGCGTTGGTGTAGTTGGACGCCTGGGCGGCCTTGATGGCGGTGGCGCAGATGCGGCCGAGCAACCCCTGATCCTGGATGAGCGAGGGGGCGATCTCCACCAGCTTCTGGTTGCGGCGCTGGATGGAGCAGTCGCGGGTGCCCAGGTGCACGTAGTTGCCGTACTTGTCGCCGATGATCTGCACTTCCACGTGCTTGGGATCGAGGACCACCTTTTCGAGGTAGACGGCGTCGTTGTTGAAGGCCGCCTTGGCCTCGGCCCGGGCCACCGGGATCTCCGCCTTGAGCTGCTTCTCGTTCTCGATACGGCGGATGCCGCGGCCGCCCCCGCCGGCGGTGGCCTTGAGCATCACGGGATAGCCGTGCTGCGCGGTGAAGGCGAGCGCCTGCTTGACTCCTTCTTCGCCCGCGGCCAGGTTGGGGGTGCCGGGGACCATGGGGATGCCCGCCTCCTGCATGATCCGCCGGGCGATGACCTTGTCGCCCAGGTTGTGGATCACCTCCGCCGAGGGGCCGATGAAGGTGATCCCGGCCTCCTCGCAGGCCTGGGAGAAATCGGGGTTCTCCGCCAGGAAGCCGTAGCCGGGGTGGATGGCGTCGGCGCCGGCCTTCTTGGCGGCGAGCACCACCTTCTCGATGTTCAGGTAGTCGCACCGGGGGCCGTTGCCGATCCAGATCGCCTCGTCGGCGGTCCGGATGTGCAGGGCCTCGGCATCGGGCGTCTCGTAAATCGCCACCGCGGCATAGCCGAGCTCCTGGATGGCGCGGATGATCCGCAGGGCGATTTCTCCTCGGTTGGCTACCAGTATCTTTTTCAAGGGACACCTCACTTCCGCGTATCGTTTTCTCTGCCCGGTAATGATAAAGAGGGTGGCGACCTGGCGAGCGTCCGGCAGGAGCTGCTCGACTCCCGAAGCGGAGTCAGTGGATGCAGAGATCCCCGCGGATACAGGTCTTCGACTACGGTCAACGGCGCAACCTAGCATAGAAAATTGGGGGAGGCAAGGGTCCAAGCGTTTTTTTCCGGACCAGAAAAACGGCAGGGAACCGGC
>JAJYKH010000084.1 GCA_021788685.1 Deltaproteobacteria bacterium
GCACTGGGGAAAAAGGTGAATGAGTGACAACAACCGGCGATGGGCAAGCGATGTACTGGCAAGTGGCAAGGGGACGGAGTTAGTTTAATAGTTTTATTGACCTATTTGACTGAATTGGCTAAGATCCCTAGCCATGCCGAGGCACAAACGAATCAATGTTCCCGGGGCAATCCATCACGTCATTGTCCGCGGGCTCGACCGCCAGGATATCTTTCTGGACGATCATGACCGGCGCGACTTCCTGGACCGGCTGGAAACCGGCCTCGCGCAGACGGGCTGCCGATGTTTCGCCTGGGCGTTGCTGAGCAACCATTTTCATCTCCTTATCCGGACAGGAGAAAGGCCGCTCAGCGACCTGATGAGGAAGGTCCTCTCCGGCTATGCCATTTCGTTCAACCGCCGGCACCAACGCTGCGGCTACCTTTTCCAGAATCGTTACAAATCGATTTTATGCCAGGAAGAGGCGTATCTTCTGGAGTTGGTGCGGTATATCCATCTGAACCCCGTCCGGGCGGGGATTGTAAAAGACCTGGAGGCCCTTGACCATTACGATTGGGCGGGGCATGCGGTCCTGCTGGGGCGCAGGCGCAAGGGGTGGCAGGAGCGGCAGGAAGTCCTTGCCCATTTCAGCGCCAGGAAACGGGAAGCGGTGTCGGGCTACCGGCAGTTCGTCGCGGATGGGCTCCCCCCCGGAAAGCGTGAGGACCTGACCGGTGGCGGATTACGCCGAAGCGCCGGAGGCTGGGAAGGTCTGAAGGATCTGCGACAGTCCGGGCAATATTGGCGCGGCGATGAGAGAATATTGGGTGACGGGAATTTTGTGGATGAAGTGCTGCTGGCGGCTGAAGAAGCTCTGACCCGCCGGGAGGCCATGAGGCGGCAGAGCTGGGACCTCCGGAGGCTGGTGTCGGAAGTCTGCGGACTGCTTTCCATCGAGCCGGAAGATTTGCCGAAAAAGGGGAGGAGCAATAATCTCTCTTACGCCAAAGGGTTGATCTGTTATCTGGGGCAGTCCCGGCTTGGACTTACTGGCAAGGAGCTGGCAAGCTATCTCAAAATGAGTCGGCCGTCCGTGTCACAGGCCGCCCGGCGGGGGGAGCAATTTGCAAAAGAGAATGGCGTTAACTTATTAAACTAACTCCGTCCCCATTTCCATTCATACACATTCAGGAGAGAAAAGATGCAGGATATTCCCGACTTGTTGGAGACGCTCAGGCGGGCGCCGAAGATACTCTCTCAGCTCGTGAAGGCCATCCCGGAAGACAAACTGGACGTGCGAAGAGGCGAAGGGTTCTGGACGCTTGCGGAGCATGTCAGCCACTTGGCCCACGTGCAGCCCATGCTGCTGGCGCGCTTTGAACGGTTCATGCATGAGGACCATCCGGAGTTTGTGCCGTATCTTCCTAGCCAGTCCGAGGAAGGGCCTGCTGCGCCTCCCCGCATGAGCATGGCATCTGCCCTCGGCCAGCTCACCTGCTATCGGGAGAGGCAGCTCCTCCTTCTTGAGGGCGCCGATGAGACCGCGTGGAAAAAGACCGCGACGCACCCGGAATATGAATCCTATTCGCTCTACATCCTGGCGAGGCATGTTCTGATGCATGACTACTGGCACATGTACCGAATGGAGGAGCTTTGGTTGTCCAAGGACGCCTATTTGACAAAGCTTGACTAAAAGGCAGAAGCATCATCTCCCGCTGGCAGCGGCCCCGGCAACTGCAAGGGCGACGAGAGGCGTGGCCTGGTGCCATATGGGCCGGAGCGCCTGCCGGAGTGTCGATGACCGAGCCCGCTCCCGCTCGACCGACGTGGAGAACGCTCGCTGGCTGCGGCTCCTTTGGCCGCTGTTTGCCGCTTTCGCCTGCCAGCTCCACCCCATCAGCCGAGATAATCCCGGCTGATCCGAACGCCGACATAGACCCCGGCGAGGCTGCCGGCGAGGCTGAGCAGGTAGGCGGCCGTGAGGCCCAAGCCGTCTCCCAGCCACCAGCCAAGCCAGCCGAAGATGGTGACGCTGGTCAGCATAACAATTTTTTTCATCAGTCGAGCCCTCCAGTTCTTTGGCCCCGAGCGGTTTTTATCTGCTTCACAGCTACCGCACGGGATCGCCGTCCGTTGCCAGAGTATCTTCCAGAATTTTTGGCCCTTCCCCCTCCGCCTGAGCAGTACTGCCACAAATGAGCCCTTTTGGCAACCGGACCTCGTCATCCTGGGCAACGCGAGCATTTTCCATTCTCCTCGCCCCCTTCTTCCCCATCCCGCCGCAGGCATATTTATTGCTCCATTCATGCTCGGCAATTCTCCCGTATTCCGGCCAGAACCGCGAAACGGGAGGATTTTCGCCGCGAGAGCCTCACTGCCACTGGCCTGTTCATCAGGCTGCGGCGCTAGAATACCTCGCCAAATGCCGCTTGCCGGGGGCATTTGGCTCCGGATCCGAGGGCGGGCATGGGCACCGGACTGCCGAATTGGCCGGTCACCCCGAAAAAAAAGAGCTGGTCGGCTGTGCGCTCCTGGCTTTTCTGGGGAGTGGCATGGACCGCGGTCCTCGGAGTGTCGCTTGCCCTCAACCTGCAGGCCGCCCGGCACCTGAGCCGCCGGGCCGCGGTGCAGGCGGCGGCTGCCGCCGTGGCGCAGGAAGCGGGTTGGCAGCGGCTCGCGGCCGACTACCGCCTGTATGTCCCCCGGCCCGAGGGGAAGTCCGGCGCGGAGCTCATGCCGGTCCTGCTCGGCCGGAATGCTCCGCCCAAAAGCGGTTTCCTGCCGGTCAACCTCGATGCCCTGCTTTGTCAGCTCCGCAGGGCGCCAGCCGGAAGACCCGAGAGCCAGGATGGGGTCCGGGTGCGGGTGACCCCGCTCGCCCGCCTGAACGGAACCGAACGGCAGGCCCTTGCCAAGTTCCGGGACGGGGCCGCCGAGGAGACGGTGATCGGCGGCCAGAAGGGAAAGGAGCAGCTGCACCTCCTGCGGCCCGAAGGTCTGGATGAGGAATGCCGCCGCTGCCATCAGCAGCCCGCGGCAAGTCCTTTCGGCGTCGTGAAGGGGTCCCTGCCGCTCCAGCCCTTCCTGGATTTGGAGCGGGAGTATCGGTTGCGGATTGCGGCCGAGCATGCGGCCCTGTGGCTGGCGGGGATCTTCCTGCTCGGGGCGGGGCTGGCCCGCGAGCAGAGGGTGCGGGCGTGGCAGCTGCAGGTCGCCGGCGATCTGCAGCAGTGGCAGGCCATGCGCGAGCAGCTGGACGAGTGCCCGGACGGTCTGTGCGTGGTCCGGGACAACATCATCCGTTATGCCAATCGGCGGCTGGCGGCCATGATCGGCACCGGGGTGGCCGACATGATTGCCAGTCCCCTGACCAGCTTCCTCCCCGCCGGGGAGCTGGTGCGGTTCAGCCGGGAGATCGGCCGTCTCGATGGCGCCGGAGCTCGGTTCGATTCCGCCCTGCTGCACCGGGAGGGCGGACGGGTGGAGGTGGAGGTCCATGCCGGCACGGTTCCTTTCGCGGGCGGGGAGGCCTGCATGCTGGCCCTGCGGGAGATCGGGGCGCGCCGGCAGCGGGAGGAGGCTGCCGAATCGTCGCTGGCCTTTCTCCGGTCCATCCTCGATTCCATGTCCGAATCGGTCTTGGTGTTCGATGCCGATTACCGGCTCCTCACCCTGAACAAGACCGCCCGGCAGCTTTATGGCGACGACACGGGGACCGTCCATTCCCCTTTCTGTTTCCAGCTGGTGCACCGGGGGGAGGAGCGCTGCCCAGACGGTGAAACGGGGTGCCCCATGAAGCAGGTGGTGGAGAGCCGGAAATCCTGCCGGGTGCTGCATACCCACCGGACCACGGACGGCCGCGACCTCCCGGTGGAGATCCTGGCAGCCCCCATTTTCGACGAACATGGGGGGATTGCCGGCATCGTTGAGGTGGGGCGGGAGGCCAGTCATTGGCTGCGGCAGGAGGAAGAACGGCGGCGGAGCGCGGAGGAGCTGGGCCGCCGGGAAAAGGAGGAGGCCATCGCCACCCTGGCGGGCGGGCTGGCCCACGACTACAACAATATCCTGGCGGTGATCCTCGGCGGCAGCGAGCTGCTGCGGCTGAAGATGGCCGCCCCCGGGGAGGAGCCGAAGCTGCTCGGCAGCATTCACGCGGCGGCCAGCCGCATGGCGGACTTGAACCGGCAGCTCCTCGCCTCTGCCGGGCTCGGGCCCCGGCACGCGCGTCTGCTCGACCTCAATCCCGTCGTAAAAGAGGTCATGGGGCTGCACCCGCCGCCGGCAGGGGTCCGGACCCGTCTCAACCTTGCCGCCGATCTCTGGCCGGTGCGGGCGGATGCCGACCAGATGCGGCAGCTGCTCGGGAATCTGCTGGTCAATGGTTTCGAGGTGCTGGGCGAGATGGACGGGCGGGTGACGGTCGCCACCGCAAACGCCGGAGCGGAGAAGGATCGCGCCATGGGGGAGCGGCAGCTTCCGGCCGGCGATTACGTTCGGGTCGCGGTCAGCGATTCCGGCCCCGGCATCGAGAAGGAGATCCTCACCAGGATCTTCGATCCCTTCTTTTCCACCAAGCTCATCGGCCGGGGGCTGGGCTTGGCCGCAGCCAAAGGCATCGTCGAGAGCCACGGCGGCGCCATCACCGTGCGGAACGGCAGCGACCGGGGATGCACCTTCGAGATCTTCCTGCCTCGGGCGGCCCCTGAATTCCCTGCGGGGGAGGCTTCCTGAAGACTGTCAAGATCGATTGCAGCCGGAGAGAGGTGCTGGCCGGCGGGAAATCCGCTGGGGCGCTGCCCAGCGGCATGGAATAGGTCGGCTCAAGACCCTGCCTGCTAGTCCTGGACCCCTGCAAGGGGAAAAGCAGCGGTGCCGATCAGTGGGCGATGACGAAGGCGTCCGGGAAGCCGGCTTTCTCCATTATCCGCTCCATCCGGCGCGCCCCGTCCAGGTCAGACCCCGCGTGCACCTGCACCCGGTAGAACTTCTTCCCTTCCTGCTGGTATTCCCGGACGACCGCGGGCCGGCCCCAGCCGACCATTTTGTCCTTCAGCCGCTCGGCGTTGGCCCGTTCCAGGAACGAGCCAATCTGCACGTAGAAGTCACCCTTGTTGAAATCCTGGTGGGGCAGGAACTGCTCGAACCGCTCGCCGCCGCGGGCCACGGTGACCGCCTCGCCCAGCGCGGTGATCCGGACCCGGGCGGTTCCCTTTTCGAGCATGCCGAGCTTTTCCGCCGCCGTGTGGGTGAGGTCGATGATGCGCCCCTTCACGAAGGGCCCGCGGTCGTTGATGCGCACCACGGTCTCCCGGCCGTTCTCCATGTTGTGCACCAGCACGGTGGTGTTCATCGGCAGGGTCTTGTGGGCGGCGGTGCCTCCGTACATGTCGTAGGTTTCGCCGTTGGAGGTCTTTTTGCCGTCGAAGTCCTTGCCGTACCAGGAGGCGAGGCCAGTTTCCTGGAAGCCCTCGGCTGAGGGCAGGGGGTAGTAGGTTTTGCCCCGGACGCAATAGGGACGCAGGGTGGCCGGGACACGGCAGGGGGGCCGAGTCGGTGGAGGCTGCTCGGCCCCGGGGCGGCCGGCCGGGACCCTGATGACGTGCGGCGCGCAGCCGGCCAGGGCCAGCAGGAGCGCAGTCTGCAGGAGCCGCAACGCTCCTTTCATTTTTGCCGGTCTCGCTAAAAGCCGCTCCGCCGGCCCGTTCTCTGAATGCTGCTCGTTTTCTCGTTCACGCCCGCCGGGGTCCGGAGGTGGCGAGACCATCATTTTCCCTGTCTCGGTTCGGTCGGGCATTGTTTCCATCTGATGTCGGTTCGCTCCTGAAGCCGTTCCCGGAAAAAGGCGCCAGCCTTGCCGATGGTGTGCGGGGTGTAGGGCAGGGCGCCGCCCACCGGCCCCTTGGCGGGAACCGAGTCGAAGACCACGTTGCCGTCGGGATCCACGTAGGAAAGGTGCAGATCGAGCACCGGCCGGCAGATGGTCAGCCGTCCCTCCCCATCCGGACAGATCAGCGGCTCTTCCCAACGTCTGAGCTCATATCCTTTAAACCAAATCCCCGGTTTGGACAACCCCGTGATTTTGTCGGTCATTCTGGGCTCCCTGGATTCCCCTCCGAAGAGGCTCGCATTCAGCAGGGCTTCCACCTCGTAGCAGCTCTGGGTGACGAGGTAGGTCCAGGGGTCGTAATTCTGCGTGTCCTGGCGCATGAGATGGGTGCCCTGGTCGGTGTAGCTCCACTGGGCGTGGCACAGCACGCAGGTGGCCTTGCCGGCGTAAGCGGCGTGCACCGGAGATGTCATCTGCGGCACCGGGATTTCCTTCCCGCTCCGTCCGAGGGTGAGCAGCACCCGGCCACCGCTTTCGGCCAGTTTCAGACCGCGGGTTTGGCCGGGACGCCACCGGTGGCAGGTCTCGCAGGAAACGCCCGGACTTCCCGTCCCGTGGGCCGGCCCCATGAGGGCGGCGCCGGGATGGCAGTCGGTGCAGGCGAGACCCGCCTGCTGGTGGACGTCGGGAACAAGCTGATGGTACTCGACGCCGTACGGCGGCGGTTTTTTTCCGACCGGGGGATAAGGGGTGCGGTAATCGCTATGGAAATCGTGCTCGTAGCGGCCGTAGTAATCGGCCCCCACCGTGTTGGCGTAGTGGCAGTGGAGACACTGGCCATCGGCCACCGGCCCGGTGAAGCGGTGCGAGCGCATGGCCCCGTTCCCGTATTCGAGATGGCAGGCGGCGCAGCCGGTCCCCCGCCGGGTTTCGGGGTAAGGGTCGCCTTTGGTATAGACATGGCACCGGAGGCAGCGGCGGCGGAGAAGGTCATCCGCCAGCGCGAGCACGGTATCCGGGCGGTCCTTGACCGGGATCTCCACCAAGGAGGCCAGGTCGCGTTTGGCCCCGAAGGCCCGGCGGACCTCGTTCACCTCCTTTTTTACGGTGAAATGGAGGGAGCGCGCCGCCCGCGCCACCAGCTCGGCATGGCAGCGGCCACACGTCTTGGCCATGAAATCCGGGTGGGCGGGCTGGGCGATGAGTCCGGCGTGGGCCTCCTCCCGGGTGGCGGCCTCCTCGTGGCCCTGGTGGCAGGTGGCGCACCCGATGTCATGGGCGGGATCGAGCTCGACCGGGTGGCACCGGCGGCAGCCGGCAGCCGGTGCGGGAGCGCTTTTAGGTCTGTTCGCAGGGGCGTTGGCCGACCGGTCGCCGCAGGCGGCGAGCAAGAGGGTGAGCAGGAGGCAAGCCAGGAGGGATGCTGAAGATCTCGGGGCCATAAGGAAAAACTCGAAGGAGGAAACACTATCTATAGCATGGGGTAAGCCGGTTGGCGAGGAGTTTCGGGAAGGGGTGGAAAAAATCAGGGCGATGCAGAGATAAAAACGATATTATAATGATTTGGGGTGAATGGAAAAATTTGTTTTTTTCTTTGGACAAAACAGGGTCGTCTTTTTATATTTACAGCCCATGTGTCCTGGCCGTTCCAGCAAACGAACGAAATTCATCTTTGTCACCGGCGGCGTTCTTTCTTCACTCGGCAAGGGTCTCGCAGCCGCCTCCATCGGTGCCCTCCTCGAAAGCCGGGGCCTCTCCGTCACCTTCCAGAAGCTCGATCCGTACATCAACGTCGATCCGGGCACGATGAACCCCTTCCAGCACGGGGAGGTGTTCGTCACCGACGACGGGGCGGAAACCGATCTCGATCTCGGCCATTACGAGCGGTACACCTCCGCGGTCATGGCCCAGAAGAACAACTACACCTCGGGCCGCATCTACTACAGCGTCATCAACAGGGAGCGGCGCGGCGAATACCTGGGCGGCACCGTTCAGGTGATCCCGCACGTGACCGACGAGATCAAGAGGGCCATCCGCCAGCTGGAAAACGATGTGGATGTGGCCATCATCGAGATCGGCGGCACCATCGGCGACATCGAGAGTCTCCCCTTCTTGGAGGCCATTCGCCAGTTCCGCTACGATGTCGGCCGCGAGAATTCCGTTTTCATCCACGTCACCCTGGTGCCCTACATCAAGACGGCCGGGGAGGTCAAAACCAAGCCCACTCAGCACAGCGTGAAGGAGCTGCGGGCCATCGGCATCCAGCCCGATTTCCTTCTCTGCCGCTCCGAGAAACCGCTCAACCACGAGCTCAAAGCCAAGATCGCCCTCTTCTGCAACGTCGATCCCGAGGCGGTCATTTCCGCCTGCGACGTTTCCAACATCTATGAGGTGCCCCTCTGCTTCCACGAGGAGGGGCTTGACGAAAAAATCCTCGAGCGGCTCAACATCTGGACCGGCGCCCCCCGCCTGGAGGCGTGGCAGGAGCTGGTCGAGCGGATCAAGCACCCCACCCACAAGGTGGTGATCGGCATCACCGGCAAGTACGTCGACCTGACCGAGTCCTACAAGAGCCTCCACGAGGCGCTGGTCCACGGGGGCGTCGCCAACGACGCCAAGGTGGAGCTTCGCTACGTGAGCGCCGAGGAAATCGAGGAAAAAGGGGCGGAAGAGCTGCTGGCAGGCTGCCACGGCATCCTGGTGCCGGGTGGGTTCGGCAACCGCGGCGTGGCCGGCAAGATCAAGGCGATCACCTATGCCCGGGAGCAGAAGATTCCCTTCTTCGGGATCTGCCTGGGAATGCAGCTCGCCGTGGTGGAATTCGCCAGAAACATCGTCGGCATGGCCGATGCCGACAGCGCCGAGTTCAGCCCCCACACCGGCCACCCGGTGATCTACCTCATGAAGGAATGGTTCGACTACCGCACCAACCGGGTGGAGGTGCGGGACGAGAGCTCGAACATGGGCGGCACCCTGCGCCTGGGCGCCTATCCCTGCCACCTGAAGCCCGACACCTTCGCCCATGCCGCCTACGGCGAAAACACCATTTCGGAGCGCCACCGCCACCGCTACGAATTCAACCCCGAGTTCCGGGAAAGCCTCACCGAGAAGGGGCTCATCATCAGCGGCACCTCGCCGGACGACACCCTGGTGGAGATCGTCGAGCTGGCCGACCATCCCTGGTTCCTGGGCTGCCAGTTCCATCCGGAGTTCAAGTCCCGCCCCATGGCGCCGCACCCTCTGTTCAAGGCCTTCATCAAGGCCGCCCTGCAGTATTCGAAATCCTGACCGCCAGGGCACACAGGGCCGGATTCGCTTCATCCCCCTCTTCGCCTTTTCG
>JAJYKH010000085.1 GCA_021788685.1 Deltaproteobacteria bacterium
TCTCGATCTGGGGCAGCTCCAGGCCGCCGGCCGCTACCTCAAGGCCCTGCGCATCCGGGTGGAGCGGGCGCATGCCGCCCCGGCCAAGGACGACGCCAAGGCGGCCCTGGTCGCCCCCCACGAGGAACGGTTGGCCGCCGCGGCCGCCCGGAACGGCTCGGCACCCGAGAGCACCCGGCTCCTGGCCGAATACCGGCAGATGGTGGCGGAATTCAGGATCTCCCTATTCGCCCCGGAAATGAAAACCGCCTTCCCGGTCTCGGCCAAGCGGCTGGAGGAGAAATGGAAGGAGGTGGAGAGGATTTTATAGCGACCAGCCGCCGATCGGAAGCGGCTCAGCCCTTCGCTGCCGGCGGGACTGCTTCCGTCCAGGATTGCTCCAGCGCCAGATGCCGCAGGAAGTCGGCGGCGAAAAGAAAGCGCTCGCCGCTCAGGGGCACGTTGATCTTTTCCTCCCCCCGCTGGACGGTGAGGGCATAGCCGGGCCGCTCCGCCTCCCCGTACCGCTCCACGGTGAGACGGGTCACCACCTCCCCGTCCGACCCCTCGAAACGGTGGATCAGGGTCTCGCGGCCGCCCTCCCGGAACACGCGGCCGATCTTCAGAAAAAGCTCGAAGCCCTCCGCCGGCTCGGCGATGAAGCGAATGGCCGCCGTCCCTCCCTCCAGCCGGAAAAAGCGCAGGAGAATGCGCCCTTCGGCCGGCCGCCCCTCCGCGTGCCTCTCGGCCGGCCCGATCTCCACCCCCGTTCCCTTGGCGTAGAATGTTGCCTGCGGCACCTTCATGATGTCACCTCCTGGAAGTTGCGGAAACCGCCTGTCGCGGCCCTTCCCTCCGCTTACCAGGAAGTACTGATAAATTCAACGGAAATCTACATGAATGACGCATCAACGGAAAAGGGGCGCCCGGTGGGCGCCCCTTGCGGTCAGGATTCCGACTCCTTCCGTCATTTCCGGTCGAAGAGGGGCTGATAGACCTTCTGCAGCTCCCCGCTCCGGATCGCCTTCTTCAGCTCCTCCGGAGGCCGGTCGAGCCAGTTGTGCATGGGATCCTTCGCGAGGAGGTTGTCGATGTAGGCGTTCACCTCCGGATCGTTGTAGGCCCTGGCCGCCGGGATCAGCTTGAAGTAGAAGCTGTAGGCCACGTCATAGATTCCGTGCCACCAGGTGTAGTCCGGACCCATCATCGCGGCGCCCATCCGGGCCCGCCGCCCCTCGTGGTGCCACAGCTCCCAGTAATCCCACTCGATGGGGTTGGCAAAGTCGGCCTTGTGCTCCAGGAGCCCCTTTTTCTTGATCATGCCCATAATCGCCGTGGCGGGCTTGCCGAACTTCTGGTTGTAGAGCTCCACCAGGGCGTCGTACTGGTAGTAATGGCCGTCCACGAACCTGGCCTGGTGGCAGCTGAGGCACACCTCCTTCATGTTGCCCCGCTTGGCCTGCCAGTTGTCCTTGTGCTTCGAGATCGGTGGCCGGAGGGTCCAGGAGATGCGGTCGCCCACGTCATGGGTGACGGGTTGGCGGGGGGTGGCCGACATGTGGCAGGTCGCGCAGGTGGGGGCTTCGTAGTAGTCCTTGCCGACCACCCACTTGTCCCGGTCCATGTTCATCTTGTCCTTGTGGGCGTAGTAGGCGATGCCGTGCTTGGACTCCTCGTAGATCTCCTTCTGGGGATGGTCCGGCCCCAGGTGGCACTTGCCGCAGGTCTCGGGCTGGCGGGCCTGCTCCACGGAGAAGGAATGGCGCGCGTGGCAGGCGTTGCACGCGCCTTTGCTGCCGTCCGGGTTGATGCGGCCGATGCCGGAATTGGGCCAGCTCTCCTTGGAGAGCTTGTTGGGGGCGTTCGGGTCGATTTTCACCTTGCCCCCGTGGCAGGCCTCGCAGCCGGTGATCACCACCGGCAGGCCGCCCGCCACATGGCCCTGGTAGGCATCATTGGAGTCGAGGATCTCGCCGGCATGGGCGTGGTAGGACTTCTCGGTCTGGGCTGCCTCGGCCGGATGGCACCGGGAGCAGTCCTTGGGGGTGACCAGCGTGGCGATCAAAACGCCTTCGTGAGTGAAGGCGTCCACATCACCTTTTTCCGCCTTGTGGCAATCAAGACAGGAAATACCATTCTGGCCATGCTTCGAGTTTTTCCATTGCTGGTACAGGCCGGGATTCTGCTTTTCATGACAACTGACACAAGCGTCCCCCGCCGCATGGGCGATCACGGCCGGAAAACAACTGCCGGCCAATGCCGCCGCCAGCATCATCCCGCACAACTCGCCTCGTTTCATACGCTCCCCTCCTTCTCTGTCTCTGTGATTGGGTATGACACCCATCCCGTTCCCGTTTCCAGACGGCGGACCGCCGGTGCCAAGCCGAACCATGATCATGGCCGGGCCTTGCTCCGGCCAAAACCATCCGGCTCTGGAAAAAGGATAGGGGAAATCTTGTAGAAGAAGCATTGACTTAGGTCAAGGAGGAGGGGAGAAGAGGTGAGGGAGATAAAAAATTGCCTTTTCAGGCCGCCGTTGCAGCCCACTGCACGCCATCCATGCGCACCAGAAGAAAACCGCGGCAGGTCCGGCCCGCCGCGGTTTTGCCCGGCTGAGGGAAACTCGAAGACGTTACTTGGCCGGCGCCCCGCGTCCGTGCTGGCTGGCCTTTTCGCCCGGGTTCAGGATGACGATCTCGACCCGCCGGTTCAGCTGGCGGCCCCCGGGAGTCTTGTTGCTGGCGATCGGATACTGTTTCCCATACCCGACCGTGAACATGCGATCGGCCGGGATGCCCCTTGCCTGCAAAGCCTTGGCCACGGCCTTGGCCCGCCGCCCGGAAAGCCGCTTGTTATACTGTTGGCTGCCGACATTGTCGGTGTATCCCTCGATCCGCACCTGCCGGTCCGGATGCTCACGCAGAAACTCGGCTAGCCTGGCGAGGCTCCGCTGTGCCCCGGCCAGCAATTTGGCCTTGTTGAAGGCGAACAGCACGTCGCCCAGGGTGAGGACGATGCCCCGTTCGGTCTGGCGGGCCTTGAGCTCGGAAATCTGGCTCTGCAGCTGCGCGATCTCCTTGTTGGCCTGCGCCGCCCGGGCTTGGGCCACTTCGGCCTCCCGGGCGCGCATTTCCGCGGTTTCCTTTGCCGACTTGAGCTTCTCCTCCCGGGACTGCGCCAGCTGCCTGGCCCGCTCCGCTTCGGTCTCCCGGGATTGGAGCAGAATCTGCTGCTTCTCCTGCCCCAGTCGGGTGGCCTCCTTCTGCGCCTCCTCACGCTCGGCGAGCGCGATGGCGATCTGGGCCTTCCTCTGTGCCAAGTAGGAGAGCTGATTGATTTTCTCCTCCTCATGGGCCTGCTCCGCCTGACGGAGGGTGTCGGCCGCGTCCCGCAACGCGAGCGGCGCGTCGGCGGCCACATTGGGACGGCTCTGCGCCTGGGCGTAGGTGGCCCGCGCCTGGTCCAGGGCCTTGTTCTCCTTGGCAGCGCAGCCGGCGACGAGCAGGCCGGCCAGGCAGGCCGCCACCCATTTCAGACCCGTATCTGTTCTCTGCCGCATGAGTGTCCCCTCCGTTTATTTCTGCATGTTTTGGCGCCGCTCGATTTCCTGCCGGAGGGTCGCGATGCTCTCCTGCAGCTCTTTGGTGATCTTCCGGGTCTGCGCGGTCCGGGACCGGGCCTCGGCCAGCCGGGCATCGACTTCGGCCCTCTGGGCCTGCCGCCGGGCTTCATCGTATTTCCCGTGATCGAGGGCCGTCCGGGCCGCCTGCATTTCCTGCTGGGCCGTCTGCATCTCGACCGGCGCATAGGAAGCCGCATCGTTCTCCTGGGCCTGGTTGATTGCCTTATCCGCCAATGCCATCGACGCTTTCGGAGGCCCCTTCCCGGCGCAACCGGCCAAGCCGGCCAACGCCAGACCAAGCCCCAACAAAAAGACTGTTCTTCCGCATCTCGTTCGCATTATGGCTCCTCGCTCTCTTGGGGGCACGACAGGCCGGGATCTCGATCTATTCCCATTTTCACCCGAAGCGGCGCCCGATTGTCAAACTGAAAAGGAACTGTTTGTCAGGCAAGTCCGAGATAATCCCGCCGTGTCCTGCAAGGGGTGGCGGAGTGGGAAAAATCGGCGGGCAGACCGGCGCGGCGACTGGCTGCCTTGGAGGTGGGAGGTACGCTCCCCGAGCACCGGGCGGTCGCTTGCGCAAACCCCGGCAGCCAGTCACCGCAATCGAAGACGATACTCTGGCGGGTTACCGCAAGCTGGGCGCCGGTACCTCCATGACCTCCTCGGGCACGGCCACCGGCTGAGTCTGGCGGAGCGCCCCATCGGTGGGGGGAGCTTGCTCCGCCGGAGGGGTAGCCAGGTGGGGCCCCCGCAGGCTGGCCTCCGGCACCTCCATGACCTCCTCGGGCACGGCCACCGGCTGAGTCTGGCGGAGCGCCCCGTCGGCGGGGGGAGCTTGCTCCGCCAGGAGGGAAGGCAGGTGAGGCGCCCGCAGGCTGGCTATTGGCCGCTCAATAAGCGCGGACTCCTCAGGGGTGGCCACCGGCTGGGTCTGACGAAGCGGCTCAGCAACGGTGGCGGCGCTTCCCCCCGCCAGGATCAGGGTGGCAAGCAAACATGTCGACGCGATCATCATCATTTTCCTCATGGAATCTCCTCCTTTCTCTAGTTTCATAAGGCCTTCCGGCCGATTCAATACACCAGCACGGCATCCGCCTGCATGGCTTCGATGTTCAATTCCGCAGCGGCGATGGTCTGAGCGCCTTCGATCAGGTCCGCAGCCTCGTCAATGTGCCGGTCCTTGATGCAGGGAACACAGACCCGCAGCTTCCCTCCGAGCTGGAGGAAGTCCGTGAGCAGCTTCTTCATCGGCGAAAACCCTCCGGGTGGCGCCATGCGCTCGGCGTATCCCTTCTGGGCCAGATACACCCCGTTTCCCTGGAGCACGACGGTGGCCTCCACGTCCATGGCCAACGCGGCATTGGCCAGGACAAAGGGGATGGCCGCTTTCTCCGGATTCTCCGCAGCATTGGTGCTGAAGTAGAGAATTTTTTCCTGCTGTTCGGTCATGTTCTTCCTCATTCTCTGATAGGATTTCCGATTTTTCCAGTGAAAACCGCTAGGACTGCCGCGCGTTTCCCTTGACCTTGACCAGATAGAGCACCAGGGGCCGATAGAGCTGATGGGTCCATTTGGCAAAGGGAACCTCGATAAGCAGCATGGGCACGGCGATCATCAAATGAATCACGTAGAGGAGATAGGTGGCCAGGGGCATGGCCAGCAGGCGGGCCGCATGCACCGCGATGCCGGTGAAAGCGGTCAGCCACAGCAGGATCAAAAACGTCCAGTCCGAGGCATGGGAATGGGCATAAGCCGCTCGGCTCTTCCTGAGCCGGCCGAGGATGGCGTAGGTCGTCCCGTAGAGAATGGCGAAAGTGGCGTAATAGCCCAGAAGCCGCACCGGGTGCCAGAGGGGGTAGAGCTTGTCGGTCTGAAACCAGCGGAGCCCCACAACCACCAGGAGAAAGACGATGGAATAGCCGCTCATCACCAAAAGATGCACGTACCACTGGGTCCGCTGGGATTTTGTCCCGCAGGCGGCGAAGCGGCTCTGGGTCAGGAATTGGAAGGCAAGCTCCTTTGCTTCCTGCAGATAGACCCGCAACGGGATGCCATGCAGTAGCGAAGGTTGCCGGCCGCCGCTATCCGGTCGCTGTTCCGGGGAAGGATTGCCCATCACCGCCTGGAACAGCCGGTAGGCGTTGCTGAGCAGGAGCAGCGAAAGCACGGCCAAGAGGGCCAGATCGAGCCTCTCGACCACGGTGTTGGGGGCGAGCACGTTCAGCGCCACCCGCTCGGTAACCACCGGGCCATGGAAGGCATAAAAGCCGGCCCCCACCAGGGCGGCGACGACCAGGACGGAGAGCACCTCGAACGCCTTGGAGGTATAAAAGAGCCGCGAGATCCCGGTCCAGTCGTACCGGGAGGTGAGATACCGCCGGAGTCCCATCATCACTTCTCCCGGGTTGGCCCGGCGGGGGCAGGTCTCGGAGCAGTCGCCGCAATAGTAGCAGAGCCAGGGCTCCGGGCTCTGCATGATCTTTTCCCGCAGGCCCAGCTGGGCATAACGGACGAGCTTCCGCGGGAAGGCGGCGGCCTCGGAAGAGAGCGAGCAGACCGCCGTGCAGGTGCCGCAGTTGAAGCAGGCGGCTCCATCGGCCACCCCGAATTTTTCTAGGCTCGCCAGGAGATCGGGATCCACCACGGCCTTCATGACCGACCCCCTTTGACCAGCTCGTACTTGAAATAATCCACTTCCTTGGCCGCTTCCGCGACCTGGCCGTACTTGCGGAGCCCGGAGATGTACAGCAGGGCCTGGGACGCCGGGATGCCCGTGGCCGCCGCGATCTCGGGGACGGTCTTGCGCCCCTCCCGGAGCTGCGCTTTGATCGCCCCGACGAGCTGGCTGTGCTCCTTGATGGCCTGCCGGGCCAGCTCCACCGTGGCCGACCGCTCGGCGCGCAGCTTCTGCAACGCGTCCTGATGGTTTTTTTCCGGTTGGCCCATCTATCCCTCCAGGATGGCGTCGACCATGCCTTCATACTGCTGCAAGGTCCAACCATTGACGTTGATGGCCTTCCGGGGGCAGGCCGCGACGCAGATGCCGCAGCCAGTGCACTGGGCAGGATTGACCCGGGCCTGCCGCCGTTCGATCCTCCACCAGATTTCCACCTGGTTTTCCACCGTGAGCATGGCAATGGCCCCTTTGACCGGGCACGCCTCCAGGCACGCGCCCGAACCATCGCACCGCCCCGGGTCCACATGCGCGACAAAGGGATCGAGCTCCACGGAGCCGCCGGCGAGCAGGGCGGCGGTCTTGGCCGCCGCAGCCTGAGCGGCGGCGCAGGCCTCGCCCACCGTCATCGGCGCCTGGCAGGTGCCGGCCAGGAAAATGCCGGCAGTGGCCACCTCCACCGGACGCAGCTTCGGATGGACCTCCTGGAGGAAACGATCGGCGCCCACCGGCAGCCTGAGCTTCTCCACAAGCGCCTGGACGGGGCCCGCTTCCATGCCCACTGCCAGCACCACCAGGTCCACCTCCGCGGTCACCTCCTCCCCGAAGGTCAGGGTATCCCGGACGGTGACCTGGAGCGGATGCGGGCCGTCGCCGGGCTCGATGCGGGGCGGCGCCTCCGGCTCGAAGCGGAAAAAGAGCACCTGCTTCTTCGAGGCCTGCTCGTAAAGCTCTTCCTGCCCCCGGCCGTATGTCCGGATGTCGCGGTAGTACTCGAATACCCGGGTCTCCGGGTAGCTCTCCCGGATGGCGACCGCGGCCTGGAGGGCGGCAGCGCAGCAGACCCGGGAGCAGTATTCGTTGAGGGTCCCGCCCTCCCCCGGCTCGTGGATGCCGGGAATCTGGCGGCTGCCCACGCAGTGGATCATCGCCACCCGTCGGATGGGTTTGCCGGCGATCACCAACCGGCTGCCCCGGGCTTTGTCCTCGGCCAGGGAACGAATGAGCTGCGGCAGGGTGATCACCTCCGGATAGCGGCGAAAGCCGTATTCGCCAATAGCCGGCGAATAGGGCTGAAAGCCGGTGGCGACGACGATGGCCCCGGTCTCGAAGGTGAACTGCTGCACGCCGTCCGGGAGCGCGGGAACGAAGCCGGCGAAGGGGACGTAGTCTCCAGGCTGGTGCTTCCATTCCGGCCGCCTTTCCGGCGCCCGCTGCTCCAGGGTGAGGCTGAAGTTGCCGACCGATCCTTCGCAAGCGATCACTTCGGCACCGGGGCAGACCCCGATCCGCGTTTCGGCATGGACTGCCTGGGCCAGGGCCTTGATGAGCTCCCCCGCATTCTTCCCGCTGGAAGACAGGGTTGCGAGCTGGGCCGCCATGCCGCCCAGGAAGGGGGATTTTTCCACCAGCACCACCTCGATGCCCCGCCGGGCGAGGTCGAGGGCGGCGCGGAGTCCGGCGACGCCGCCCCCGATTACCGTGGCATGGCGCCGGGCTTCCACCCGGATCGGCTCCAGAGGCTCCAGAACCTTGGCCTTGGCCACGGCAGCGGCCACCAGGGTGGCAGCTTTGCGGGTCGCCGGCTCACCATGGTGGACCCAGCTCACCTGCTCCCTGATGTTGGCGTGCTCGTAGAGGTAGGGGTTCAAGCCGGCCCGCTTGATGGCCCCCCGGAAGGTGAGCTCATGCAGGCTGGGGGCGCAGGAGGCGATGACCACCCGATTGATCCTGCCGCTGCGGATATCCTGCTGGATCAGCTCCTGGCCCGGATCGGAGCACATGAACATGTTGGTGCGGGCCACCGCCACCCCGGGCAGCCGCTGGGCGTGGGCCGCCACCTTTTCCACGTCCACATGATCAGAGATGTTGCCGCCGCAATGGCAGATGTAGACGCCGACCCTTTCGGTTTCGCCATTCCTTTTTTCCGAGGTCATGGATAGCCCTCCCGGGCCCTGGCCCGCAGATAATTGGCTGCCTCCATGGCCGCGGCCCCGGCCTCGGCGATGGTATCCACGATGTCCTTCGGTCCGGCCGCGGTGCCCGCCACGAGCACCCCTTCCATGCCGGTCACCGTGGGGGCGGTGTCGGGCAGCACGCTCCGGATGAACGCGTCCTCTGCGGTGGGGACCTGGCAAACCCCCTCCGGACTCCAGTCGGGAAGGATGGCCAGGGAAAGGACCACCAGGTCATGCTCGCGGGTCACCACCCGGCCCTCTTCCTGCGCCTCATAGCGGACGATCACGTTCTGATCGCTCCCCGCCCGGATGGTGCCCACCTTGGCCTTGACGAATTCGATCCCCATCGCCCTGGCGTTCTGGTAGAACTGCTCGTACCCCTTGCCGAAGGCCCGGATATCCATGTAATAGATGGTGATGTCCGCCAGAGGCAGGGCCCCGGCCAGGAGCATGGCCTGCTTGATCGCGTACATGCAGCACACCCGGGAGCAGTAGGGAACGCCGTGGCTCCGGTCCCGGGAGCCGGCGCATTGCACATAGGCAATGGAAGCGGGCTCCTTGCCGTCCGCCGGCCGGATCACCCGCTGGTAAGGCCCATGGGGAGCGAGCAGCCGCTCCATCTGCAGGGACGTGATCACGTTCGGCACCTCCCCCCGGCCGTATTCCTTGTTTTCCAGAT
>JAJYKH010000086.1 GCA_021788685.1 Deltaproteobacteria bacterium
TTTGACCTGAGCTTCGTCGATAAGCCCCTGATAGGTCTTGACCATGTTGCCCTGGCGATCCACCAGGAAAGTCATGGGGATGCCGACCACCCCCCCGAAATCGTCGGCGACGCGGCCCGTCCCCATGCCCACGGGATAGTTGATCCCCAACTTCTCAACCAGTTTCTTGACGATTCCGGAGCCTCCCTGATCCACCGAAATGCCGATGACCGAAAGCCCCTTGGGACCGAATTCCTTCTGCAGCTCAATGAGCGACGGAATCTCCTGGCGGCAGGGCGGGCACCATGTGGCGAAGAAATTGATCAACAGCACCTTGCCGTGATATTGGTGGCTGTCGATATCTCCCCCCTTCACCGCGCTAATCTTGAAGGAGGGCATGGGAGCAGCCAGCAGGGGCGTAGCGGTCAGGAACATCAGCATCAGAATTCCGGCGGCGAGCAGGAGGTGCCGGCGGCGAGACGACAAGAAATGGAACATGGCTCATCTCCTCATAGTTGGAGTCGGAAAAAAAAATCGGAAGCTCAACGGACTGCAGCCCCCACTGTCAAACAGATAAAGCGCCAGATTAACCGAGATCGATACCAATCTCAACAGAAGAGAGCCGCCGATGTTGCCCTCCGGCCCCGAATATGGCACTTTACCCGTTCCAGGCAGACATGCCTCTTTTCCCCTACCTTCCTGGGACAGAGATATGTGGCTCTCATTCTTGATCGTAGCAGCGGGCGTCTTCATGTCCACCATGGACGGCAGCATGGTCAACATCGCCCTCCCGGCCATTATGGACGAGCTCCAGGCCCCCTTACGGAGCACCGAGTGGGTGGTGATGATTTATCTGCTCACCATCACCGCTACCCTGCTCTTCTGGGGGTATCTCGCTGATCGTATCGGCCGGCGTCGTATTTATGCCGTGGGCATGCTCGTTTTTGCGCTAGGCTCCCTCGCCTGCTTCCTGGCCCCCCAGCTCCGGTGGCTGGTGCTCGCCCGCCTGGGGCAAGCCTTGGGGGCGGCCATGATGATGGCCACCGGGCCGGCCATGGTAAAGGAGATTTTCCCTCCGGGCCAGCTGGGCCGCGGGCTCGGCTTGATCGGAATCGCCGTTTCCCTGGGGCTCATGGCCGGCCCCGCGATCGGCGGGTTTCTGCTGGATGCTTTCTCCTGGCGGGCCATCTTCCTGGTAACCGTGCCGGTGGGACTCGCGCTCTTCGCGCCGGCCCTCCGGCTGCTGCCTCCCGACCGGGCCGCGGGCTGGCGCCGCTTCGACGCCGCCGGCGCCATGCTGTGGCTGCTCGCCCTCACCGCAATCGTCGTCGCCCTCAGTCGGGCTTCGGCCCCCAAGGGTGCAGGAGCTTCAGACCTGCTCCTGCTCGCGGGCGGCATCCTCATCCTGGGGCTGCTCGTCAAGGTCGAGCTGCTCGTTTCCCATCCGTTCCTCCCCCTTCATCTGTTCCGGGAGGGCTTTTTCAGCATTGGCATGGCGAGCGCCGTCCTCTCTTTCGTGCTTCTCTTCACCGTCCTCCTGCTCATCCCCTTTTATCTGGACCGCATCCTCGGTCTGTCGGGCACCCATCTCGGGCTGGTGATGATGGCCACCCCCGCGACGGTGCTGGTAGTGGCCCCCATCGCTGGCCGGCTAGCCGACCGGATCGGCTCCCGCCTGCTCACCACGGCCGGCATGCTGCTTTCCAGTACCGGCCTCCTGCTGCTGGCCAATCTCACCCCCGGCCAGCAGCCCTGGGAAGTAGCATGGCGAATGGCCCTCATGGGATTCGGGCAGGCCCTGTTCCTGTCGCCCAACAGCGCCTCAGTGCTCGGCGGGGTGGACAAGCATTACGTGGGGACGGCGTCCGCCCTGCTTGCCACTGCCCGCAACCTGGGCATGCTCCTAGGCATCGCCCAGGCCGGCCTCCTCTTCTCCCTCTTCTTCGGCGCTTACAGCGGCGGGCTCGACCTGCACCTCTTTTCGCCCGCTCACACCGGGGCCTTCATGCTGGGCCTCAACCATTCCCTCCTGATCACCGCGGGCATCGGCCTGGCAGGGGCCGCCATCTCCTGGCGTCGCGAAAGCGAAGGCTTGGAACCGCCATCAGGCCGTTCCTGAAGGGCCCCAGACCACAAGGCGCAGGAACCGCTCAGGCCCGGAGATCGACCAGGGCCAGCGGCGCCATCCTCGCCTGTCGCCGGATAGCCTCCTGCAGCTCCAAGAGCAGATGGCGCTCGGCTTGCCGGCAGGCGAGGTGCACCTCCCCGAACCCCAGACCATGCAGAGCTGCGGTCAACTCGGGCAGGCAGATCTCCAGGTGTTGCCGGGCCGCACCGCTTGCCGTGGCAAAGGCGCCACGCACCGCTCCGCCGTGCACCGTCAATTGGAGATGCAGCTCGCCCAGGCGGCTTAGATGGAGAAAAAAGGCAAGCCCATATCCCGCTTCCCCCGACGCCCCCTGGGACTCATCGGGATTGAGCAGCCATTCGCCCCAGCCGGAGGTTCCCGCCAGAAGGCAGGGAAAAACGAAAAAGCGTTCGCCTGCCGCCGGTGGCTGTCCATTCAGCTCCTCCACAGCTCCGAAGAGCCGGGCAAGCTTTTCCGCTCCCTTGCGGGCAGGAGCCCCTTCCGGCAGAACCGCCTGCAGCTCGGAGAGCCGGCGACGGAGAAGCCCGCCTTCCTCCTTGGTGCCGGCAGGCTGCAGCAACATCAGCGCGAGAATGATCCTGGCCGGGTCGGGTTCGCCGCCTGCAGCACTTTCGGCCAGCAGACCGGCCACTTGCTGCAGAGGGGAAAAGGCGGGGGGGGACAGCTGGTCTTGGCTGCCACTGCCGGCCAGGAGCAGCTCCAGAACCTTGCCTCGTCCTCCCTCCTCGCCAGCCAGGAGCCGCAGCAGCTCCGCGGCCGCTCCTTTCTGGCCGGCCAAGGCCAGCCACGGCTCGGTGCCGCCGCGCCTCACTTCCAGCCAATGCTCGCTGCCTGCCTCCAGCTTAAGGGGCGTTCGGGCGGTGACCAGCTCATCATCGATGGAAAGAAGCACCCGGCCGTTCTCTTCCACCCGCAACACGCGGCATTTGAGAAGCTGCCCGGGGTTCAGGGAAACGGCATCGCGACCGCCGGCCGGTCCCGCTTTTTCATTGATGGGAAGGGGTGACCCGGCCGGGTCGAGCCGGGAGAAAGGGGTAATTTTCACGACGGGGGTCCGGCGGCGGAGGCCGGCCCCGGCAGGTGAACGTCCACCTGCATCCCTTGCTCTCGTTTGTGCAGGGAGAAATCCCCCTGGTGGGCCTTCACCACCCGCTCGACCATGGTGAGACCCATGCCGGTCCCATATGTCTTGGTCGTAAAGAAGGGGTCTTTGGCAAGGTTCATGGCCGCTTCCGGAATCCCGACCCCCGTGTCGCTGATGGAGATCCGCACCTTGCCATCCTCGCCCCGCACGGCCACGCTGAGGGTGCCGCCGTACGGCATCGCCTCCACCGCGTTCCGGAAAAGGTGGAGCAGCATCTGCTGGATCTGGCGGACATCCATGTCGAGCACCGGTCCTGGCTCCGGAAAATCGAGATGAAGGGTGATTTTCTGCTTGGCCATGGAGCTCTGCACCAGCATCAGAGTCCTCTGGATGAGGGGGTAAAGTACGGCCGATTCCTTGCTGAGCTCGGTATGGCTCACGAAATCGAAGAGATCGCCCAGGGTGGATTCCAAGCGGTCGGTCTCCTTGATGAGAACCTGCAGGTACTTGCCAAGCTCCGGCTCGGTGATCTTCTTGGACAAGATCCGGGAGATCCCCCCGATGGAGGTGATGGGGTTGCGGATGACGTGCACCATCTGGGCGGCCATGTGGCCCAAGGCGGAATACCGCTCGGCCTTGATCAGCAGATCCTTGTTCTTGTCGAGCTCGTGGTTGAGGTCTTCCAGCTCACCGATCTTTTTCTGCATCTCCATATAGAGATGGCTCTGCTCGATGGCGAGGCTCGCCTGGCTGGCGAACAGCTCGAGCGATCCGACGTAGCTGTCATCAATGGGCTGCCCGGTCACGAAATTGTCGGCGATGATCACCCCGAAGGAACGGCCTGGCGAATAGAGGGGAACCACCACGAAGGAGTCCTCCCCCAGGAAATCGATGAGCTCCGGCGGCACCTCGTCGGTGGCCCGGCCGCCGGTCACCTTGATGCAGCGGCGCTCGAGGGCGGCCTTGATCAGCAGGTGGTCGCTGGCCGAAACCGGAATGCGCAGCGACTGGATCATCTGGTTCACCTCGAAATCACCGCCGCAGTTATTCTTGATATTGCGCATGATGTCGAGGAAGCCCAGCTTCTTCTCCTGGAGCTCGGCCCAGACCCGGCCCGCCCCTTCGCGGCACCGTGGGCCGATGGCGAGCCGCCCCTGCAGATACTCCCGCTCCTTGTCGAACATGGCCAGGAAGGCCCGGTTGAACCGCAGCCCCTCGTTGGCCGTGATGCCCACCAGGATGGCCCGCAGGATCTCGTCGAGCTCGACGGTGCTCAGGTAGACCGTGTTCATCTTGATGGACAGCTGGTGGAGCAGCTGAATGCGGAAGTGGGCCTCTTCAAGCTCTTCCTGGTATTTCCGGTTCTCGAAGACGAGACGCCGCTTTTCCAGGGTCTTTCGGACGGTGAACAGAATTTCGTCGAAGCGCGCCGGCTTGGAAAGGAAATCGTCGGCCCCCGTGCGGATGCATTCGAGGGCGACCTGCAGGTCGGCCACCCCGGTGAGCATGACCACCGAAAGTTGCGGATAGCGGTCGAGGAGCTGGGGGAGGATGGAAAGGCCATCGGTGGTCGGCAGGCCGATGTCCAGGAGGACCAGGGCGACCTTGCGGGTGGCGAGCAGGTCCCAGAGGCCGGCGGCCTCTCCCGCCTCCACGGCGGGCAGGCCCTGCTCTTCCAAATAGATTCTCAGCGGCTCGCGGATAGTCGCATCGTCGTCGACGATGGCGATCACTTCGCCATCGGCAAGGAGCAGATCCTGGGCAAGGGAGACATGTCGACGAAAGCCGGTGAGAGGCTCGATCATAGGAGGGAATAAGCTACTGTTTTCGTGCGCAAAAGACCTCCGGGTGAGGAGGCGGCCGTGGCCGCATGCATCCAAATGCTATTTGGTTGCCGTCATGCTTGTCAAGGGAAATTCCGGATTTGCGGCCATATCCGAGCCGGGGCGGAACAGAAAAGCCGCACCCTTCCGGATGCGGCTTTTCCTTTTCAGGCGCTCAGGACCAATGAGCTACATTTCGATAGTCAGCTTGTTGGTGTCCTCGTTCCAGTCCACGATCACATACCACAGGCCCATGGCCAGGGCGATGAGCGCCAGGGAGCCGCCGTAGCCCAGGAAGGTATCCGGAAGGTAAACCCAGGAGCCGAGCACGCCGCTGGCATCTTGGGTGCCCTCCCAGCCCCAGCCCTCGATCAGCTTGCTCATGATGGCGTTGGAAACGCCGAAGGTGACGACCGCGAGCCAAAGCTTGATCTGGCCTTCGCCCACCCGCCACAGTGAGCCGGAACCGCAGCCGCCGGCAAGCATGGCGCCAATGCCGAAGAGGAACCCGCCGAATACGCCGCCGAACCCGAAGGTGCCGCGCACGTAGTATTCCGCCGCCCGCAGCCCGGTGTACTTGATGACCGCCCCGCCGATGGCCACCACCATGATGGCGGTGGCGGCGCCCTTGGCCAGTTTGCAGTCGCCGGTCATGTGCGGCTCGCGGAAGGCCTGCACCATGCACCAGCGGCCGCGCTGCATGGTGTAGCCCAGGCCGGCGGCGATGAGCAGAATGCCGCTGAGCATGCCCTTATAGGCCTCCACGTGGGTGTAGGCGTAGGCCCCCCAGATCAGCCCGGCCAGGGCGATGATCCCGAACACCACCTTCAGCCCTTCCGGGAAATCGATGGTTTTGGCCCCGCCGCTCCCCCAGGTGACGTTCTCCATCTCCCAGTAGAGGTACTTGAGACCGAGGAGGACGCCGAGCACCAGGCCGAGCCACATGGCGAAGCCGTTGGCCGCCAGATTGCCGATGGCGTTGAACATGCCCCCCACATTGCAGCCCCCCGCAAAGGCGGAGCCGACGCCCATGAGCACACCCGCAACCAGCCCCTTGACCATTTCGAGGAACGGCGGGATGCGGAGGGCGAAGTTGTTGCCCAGACAGGCGGAAAGAAAGGCCCCAGCGACAAACCCGATGCCGATGACCGACCCGGAATCGAGAAGGGCGCTTTTCGGGGCTTCATGGGACCAGCCGACCCCGTAAAGGATCCACTCTCCCCAGTTGCGCATGGCGCCCACCGCGCCCCACGGCCGCATCCACGCGAAGATCATCACGCTCAGGAACCCGACGATGATGCCGGCGGTGATGGCATTCCATTCCTCCCGGCAGATCTTGTTGTAGAACCCCTTCAACTTGCTTGCAAAAACACTTCCTTCACTCATGAGGACTCCCCTCCCACCGTGGTTCGAAATGAATCTTTGCGATCTCTCCTCGCCCGCGCTGCTGATGCCGCCGCATTCGCATCCGGTTCCAAGCACTTAAAGGCTCTTCGTTGTACTCTCGGCGTCTCGTTTTGTCAAGCCCGTAGGGGCGCCCGGCACGACCACGGCCTGCGTTTTGGAAATTTTCTTCTTATATATCAAGATGATGGGAGAGAAGGCCCGAATGAACTGCCATTCATTTTGCATCTTGACAGGGTTAGTGAACTTTGGTAGAGACAGAGGCTGCTTTCCAAGAAAATCCAAGATTATGCTTGCCAACAATTTCGCTTTCGAAATAAGATAGCGGAGTTTAGCAGGTTTTCCGGGCTGCAACCGCCCATTTATTTTATGTTTTTCCCGTTTGCAGCCGCCGCGGGGAGCTGCAGCGGGCAAGCAAACCGAAGCGGGCCTGCCGCTTTGCCAGGTTTTCCAAGCCAATTTCCAACCACGCCTTGCTAAGGAGGAACCATCAGATGAGTGACGCCAAAACCGCTCCCGAGGGGATCAAACCCAACCGGACCCTGGATGCCAAGGGCCTGAGCTGCCCCATGCCGCTGCTGCGCACCAAGAAGGAAATCGACAAGGTCGCTGCCGGTGAGATCCTGGAGATCCTGGGCACCGACCCCGGCTCCCGGAACGACCTGCCCGGCTGGTGCGCCCGCTCCGGCCACGAGTACCTGGGCGAGAAAGAGGATGCCGGCTTCATCCGGTTCTACATTCGGAAAAAATAATCCCGGCCATTATCGCAATTCTTGGCGCAACCGACGGCACGCCCGGGGGTTGCGCCCTATTTTTGTCCCATAGGAGGTAGAGATGGCAAAGAGCTTAGGTATTTTCGTGACCTCACCGCAGCACATGCGGCACGTGATGGGGGTCGTCAAGGCTGCCAAGGCCAAAGGCGCCAAGGTCAAGGTTTTCTTCACCTGGAAGGGCGTGCACCTCACCAAGTGCAAGCAGTTCCCCGAGCTCTGCGCGCTGGCCGACGACGTGGCCATCTGCGTGGACAGCTACAAGAAGGTGGGCTATGATCCCAACGATGTGCCGCCCGGCCTGGAACCCAGGAAAATGGCCACCCAGGCCCAGCATGGCGAGATCTTGGAAGACTACGAGTATTACATGACTCTGTAAGGAGAGGATCCCATGTCCAAGAAAGTTTGTTTTCTGCTCTGCAACAGCATGTACACACTGGACGGCATCCGCTCCACCCTCGGGCTGTCCGTCGAGAACCAGTACGCCTACTCCGTGATCATGTACAACGAGCTGCCGGAGCTGAGCGACTATAATAAAGAGAACATCGACTGGATCCGCGACATGGAAGGCGATGTCCTTTCCACGGTGGATGCCAACGTCGAACGGCACGGCATGACCAAAATCACCATGGAAGAGCTTGGCCAGAAGCTCCGGGAGATGAATATCATCATCCCCTACGGCATCATGCGCCCGCTCGAGACCAACGACAACTTCAACTGATTCTTCGGGAGGAGTCTCTCATGAAAATTCTGCACGTCTACCGCTCCGCTCCCACCGACGACGTCAAAAAGTTGGTGGCGGCCGTTTCCGAAGGCCGAGAGACCGAGAGCTTCGATCTCAATGTGGAAAATCCCGATTACGACAAGCTGGTCGATCTGGTCTTCGCCGTCGACCAGACCATCTGCTGGTGGTAAGCCCGCCCAACCGGTCGTCTTCCCAGGATTTGAAGCCCCTGCGATGCAGGGGCTTTTTTTGTTTTCCGCCTTCTGATTTCCTGCCGCCGATCGCTTCTTACGATTTGATCTCCAGCTCCGCCACCATCCGGTCGAGAAACCCGAGCAGGTAATCACGCTGGGCCGCGGTGGCGTACCCGATGCAGGAGCAATGCAGGGAGGCCGGGGTGCGGACCAGGAGCTCGAAGGAGACCGATGCCTCCCCGACCTCAATGGCAAACGAATAGGGGCCGCATTTCGAGTGGGCTTCCTGTACCTCGTTTAAGAGGATGGAAGGCACCGGCAGCCAGAAAATACCGGCCATGGGACCTGGCTTGGCCTGGTTCCGCAGAAATTCCTCGATCTTCTCCTTCTCTTCCGTCCTTAGCTCATCGATCACGATCTGTCGCATGTCCGTTTCCTTCCGTTGACATTCCCAATCCTTGCCTTTATCCTGAAAACCTTGCGGCATGCAGCCTGGCCGCCTGATAAGGATATGGGAGGATAGCGCATGAGCTGTATTTTCTGCAAGATCGCGGGGGGCGAAATTCCCGTTGCCAAGCTCTACGAAGATGAAGACGTGGTCGCTTTCCGCGACCTCAACCCGCAGGCCCCCCTCCACTTCCTGGTCATCCCCCGCAAGCACCTGGCCGGACCGGCCGCCATCACCGCCGAGGACGAGCGGCTGACCGGCAAGGTCCTGCGGGTGGGGGCGGAGGTGGCCCGCAAGGAGGGGCGGAGCGATTTCCGGTTCGTCGTCAACAACGGGCCGCAAGCGGGGCAGACTGTCTTCCATTTCCACCTCCACGTGCTGGCGGGCCGGGACCTCACCTGGCCGCCCGGCTGAGCCGGCCTCTCCATGGTTCCCGTCGTTTCGCTGGTGGGCCGGCCCGACTGCGGCAAAACCACCCTGCTCGAAAAACTCATCCCCGAGCTCAATCGGCGGGGATACCGGGTGGGCACCATCAAGCACCATGTCCA